>CAZDTE010000029.1:0-28370 GCA_964508275.1 uncultured Ardenticatenales bacterium | reverse complement strand
GCGCCAACTCGCCAGACATAAGTGCCGCGTAAAAGTTCTCACTTAAAACGCCGTATTTTTCTTCATACAGCGTCAGACGTCGTTCAAGCAATTTCATCTCAATCACCAATTCGTGGATTTCCATTTCTCGCCCCCTCGCGGGTTTCAACTGGGCAACTCTCTTATTTGCCCCCCAACACATTCCGCGCAATGACCATGCGCTGGATTTCGCTGGTCCCTTCGTATATTTCGGTGATCTTGGCGTCGCGGAAGTAGCGCTCCACAGGCAATTCTTTGGAATAGCCCATACCACCGTGAATCTGTATCGCCTCGGTGGCCACCCACATGGCCGTCTCGCTGGCGTACAGCTTGGCCATGGACGCTTCGCGGGTGTAGCGCGTGCCGGTTTGCTCGGCCCGCTCCTTGGCCAGTGCAGCGTTGTAGATTAGCAAGCGGGCCGCTTCGATGCGTGTGGCCATGTCAGCCAGTTTCCATTGGATGGCCTGGAAACCGGCAATCGCCTGCCCAAACGCGTGCCGCTCTTTCGCGTAGGCGACCGACGCCTCATAAGCGGCCTCGGCAATGCCCAACGCCTGCGAGGCAATCCCGATGCGCCCCTCATCGAGCGTGGACATGGCGATCTTGAACCCATCACCCTCCTCGCCCAGGCGGTTAGCAGCCGGAAGCCGGTAGTCTTCGAAGACTATCTCGCAAGTGGCCGAGGCGCGGATGCCCAGCTTCGGCTCCACCTTGCCGCGTTCGAAACCGGGCCGGTCCGTCTCCACGATGAAGGCCGTGACACCGTGATGCTTCTTCTCTGGCTCCGTCATGGTGAAAAGCAGGATATATTTCGCCACAGGCCCGCTGCTCACCCACGACTTGCGCCCGTTGATCACATACTCGTCACCGTCGCTCACCCCCCGCGAGCGCATCGTGCCGGCATCGGAGCCGGACATCGGTTCGGTCAGCGAGTAGGCGCCGATGGCCTGCCCACTGGCCACGGGAACCAGGTATTTACGCTTCTGTTCTGCGGTGCCATACTTGTATAACGCATGACAGTAGAGAGAGTTGTTCACCGACATGATTGTGCCATGCGCGGCATCTACTTTGCAGATCTCCTCCATCGCCAGCACGTAGCAGAGTGTGTCCAGCCCCCCCCCGCCATATTCCGGGGGGATTTCAATGCCCATCAGGCCCAGCTCGCCCATCTTGCGGATTGTCTCCGCCGGAAACTCGCCGCTCTCATCGAACTGCGCGGCGATCGGCGCGATTTCGTTCTGCGCGAAGTCGCGCGCCAGGTCACGAATCATGCGTTGCTCCTCGGTTAGGGAGAAGTCCACGGTGTAACCCTCTTCTCACGCTCCGCCCAGTGACGCCAGAGCCGCATCGAGCGCGTACTCATCCCCACTCAGTCGCTCCACCACACAGCCGGCCGCTCGCAACTCGGCTTCCACGTCGGGTGCAACGGCGTCAGTGTCACCGATGATGGTCACCCGTTTGGCCCGCACGGCGTCCTCCTGGCGGAAGCCAAACGTGGCTCCCAGGCGCAGCACGTGCGGCAAGGCGATGGCGTAGTGGATGGCCGAACCGGGTATACTCGGATCGCCGAACAGCAAATAGTGAGTGATGTCCTTTGCCTGAGTGTCACCCGGATCGGGACTGCTGCCGCCTACCAAATCAACGCGCACCTCATTCGTGCCGTCTACCGAGACTGGTTGACCCCAAAGCCCCATTTCCGGCACGGCCACGCGATACACGCCCGCCGCCAGGTCAGCAAACCGGTATGTCCCGTCCGCGCCGATCGGCGCGCGTGCGACCTCCTCCTCGTCCTGTTCCAGGATGGCGAGCTGACCCACACCGCCCGTTACACGCCCATGGATCGTGCTGTTGGCAAACCCCACCGCCTCCTGCTGAAACACGACGACCGCTTTGCCCCTTCCGTCCAGGAAGACTTGACCGGTGATCCCCAGGCCGACCGGCTCGACTGTGTAGGTCCCGGCCGGCAGCCAGTCCGCCTCGGCAGCGAATTGCCCTATTTCCGGTTTGGAGCCCGTACGCACCGTGACCCCTTCCCAAAACCCCGGATAGACTCGCACATCTGTGGGAGGTGTATCCATTACGTGGATCTGTAGGACCGAATGCTTTTCTGGCGTGGCTTGCGTTCCGCTACTGTTCTCGGTGATGGTCGCTTTCCAGGCCGTGCGTGGGACGACCAGGCGAATCTCCATGGTGTCCACGCCGTTGGCTGCGATGTTGTCTTGCTGCACGTCAGGATGGTCCGCCACGGCGACCGAGTAGATGCCTGCCCACAGCCGGCGGAAGACAAACCGTTCGTCCGTGCCGACCACGGCACGGTCTACGGGCCGGCGCTCTCCATCCGACCGCTCGTACAGGTTAACGAGTAGGCCAGTCCCGTTGAGTACGCGTCCTTCGATCCGTCCCCGTTTCGGGGGCACCGTAAGATCGAGGCCCGTGGGGGCAGCGTTCGTTACAGTCACCCCGTCACGGGCTACGCTCGTGCCCGGCACCTCCACGCGGTACGTGCCCGGGAACAGGTGAGTCACTTGATACCGGTCATCGGCCTCCACATACGCACTGGCCACGAAGCGACCGCTTTCGCCGTCGCGCACAACGACAGCCTGGCCACGGCCCTCAACTGCCCGTCCACTAATGACGCCGTTTCGCTCGCCTGGCGCGCCCACCGTACGCACCGGCCAAGGCGCGCGGTTCTTCACCGCCGCCACGATGGGGAGTTGGCCACCGTCCCACAAGTCAGAGTACCAACTGTTATTCTCCCAATCCCGTACGCTGCTGCCCAGCAGGCGGTTGGCAATCAGCCAGGGGCAGTTGCAGAAGTAGTATTCGGGAGCACCAGCCATGTAACCGAACGCAAACAGGTTGTACTCCTGGTGCAGCGCGTCGTTGACCGGGGGATAGCGCGGGTCCTGTGATCGACCCCAGACAGCGCCTCCTTCGGTCGTAAGCAGCGGCACCTCGAAACCGAACGCTTCCACGAAGATGTCGCGATAGGCCACATGCTTCAGGAACCCGTTGGAGTCTTCGCGCAGGTGGCGACCCGGGCTGCGCCACATCTTCCGCTGCTCATCCATTCGCGCCGCAGTCACCGGATCGAGGTTGAGCTGCGCTTTCTCTTCAGCGGTGAGGGGGCGACCTTCTTGCGCGGCATCGTCATAGGGGTAATCCGGCGGATGGTTCAGGAAGTAGTTGTGAATGGCGATCCAGGCGCCGGCCTCGAACAGGTCACCTCGTCCAAGCTTGACCAGGCGGTCCACCATACTGCGGAAGAAGGTGACGTCGTCCATGTGCCCACCTGGGGACAGAGCCGGCAGCCCGGGCAGCGCCCCTTGACTCAGCACGAATTCGGCGTCAGCGACCCAGTCCTCCACCACCCGGTGGGGGAGATTTCCTTTGTCCCATTCTCCCGGCCGCCACTCTTCCTTCAAGTTTGGCTCGTTGTTGGTTTCGATGTAGCTCACTCCCAGACGCGCGAAGCGGGTCACACGCATGCGCTCTTCGGCGGAGAGCCGGCCTGGGTTGGGCTGATAGCGGTAAACGCGCACGATAGGCATGATGCCGTGGCTGAGTAACAGCTCTGCCAGGCCTTCGCCACCATCGTGGAGGATCTTCACCCACTTGATGTTCATGGCCAGCAGTTCTGGCAGCCATTTCCGTCTCACATCTGCCAGGCTGATGCCAGGAGGGATCACGGCGGCCCAGTGCATTCCCAACCCGGTATCATGGGGAGGGCGAGGATAATCGCCTAACTCCATCCGTTACTCCCTATGCCGCTGTCCGTTCGTCCGTTGAGGTGTCATATTATACACGATCTTTTCCAAAAGTGCCAACAGAGTCTCCGGAGGAGAGGACTTCCGCAACATCATCCGGAAAGTCGATGTCGCGGAGGATTGCCGGAGTGTCGACCGCCACACATTCTACCCTGTCGGCATACAGCTTAATGAGCGGCCGCCCACCGGTGTCCCCCTCCAACTGATCGAGTTCATGGAATAGGGCCCGGTCGAACAATGTTGGGTTTCCGCGTTGTCCCCGGTACGTGGGCACCACAATCGGCGCACGGGTCCGGTGATGGTGTTCGATCAGCAGGTCGAGTACGTAGGGCGGCACCTCCGGCTGGTCGGCCAGCAGGAAGATCGCGGCCCCCGCTTGGGGGGCCACCGCCGACAACCCCCTCCGCACCGAACTGCTCTGACCGGCTCTCCAGTCGAGGTTGACCACAACCCGCAGGGGGCCCTTCCCTCGGGTGGCTTCTCTCGCGGCGGCGGCGACCCGCTCTGCCTGGCACCCTACGACCACGATGACCTGTGTGACCTCCTTTGCCGCCCACGCAACCCGGACGACTCTGCCGACCAGCGTGGTGCCACCCCAGGGCAAGAGTTGTTTGGGCCGCCCGAACCGTTCGGACCCGCCGGCAGCCAGAACGATGGCCGCTACGGCTGCGCGCCCTTCACGCACCGACTGCTCCCTTAAAACCTTCTGGCTGCTGACTCGGCATCCAGAGGTGCGCCAGGGAAGTCACGCCTCCAATGCCTGTGCGAAATCGGCGATCAGATCCTCGGTCGCTTCGATGCCGACCGATACGCGGATCAGGCTATCGGAGATGCCGAGTGCCTGGCGATCCTGTGGCGACATGCCGGCGTGAGATGTGGTGGCCGGCCGGGTGATCAGCGACTCGATGCCGCCCAGACTGGGGGCAGAGACCGGCAACGTTATGCGCTCCATGAAACGTTCGGCGGCCTCCAATCCGCCGCGCAACTCGAAGCTGAGCATCCCACTGAACCCGTCGAACAGGCGACGGGCGCGAGCATGCGCCGGATTGCTTTCCAGGCCCGGGCAATTCACCCTTTCGACAGCATCGTGACCGTTCAGGAAGTTGGCGATCCTGAGGGCGCTTTCGTTCTGGTACCGCATTCTCACGGCCAACGTTTTGATTCCCCGGTTGAGCAGGAAGCAGGCGTGCGGGTCCAGCGAGCCGCCCAGGTGGTTGAGCTTGTGCGTGACGCGCTCGATCAGGTCGGCGCGGCCAATGACGGCGCCGGCCACGATGTCGGAATGGCCGTTGAGGTACTTCGTGCAACTGTGCAGCGAGAGGTCGAAGCTCCATTCCGGCGGGCGGAAATTGACGGGGCTGGCGAACGTATTGTCGATCAGCGAAACCAGGTGGTGAGCCTTCGCGAACTGGACCACCGCTTCCAGGTCAGCGACTTCCAGCAACGGGTTAGTCATCGTCTCGACGTAGATCGCTTTGGTGCTGGGACGCAGTTTCTCCTCCCATGAGGCCGGGTCGTTGCCATCAATAAAATCGTACGTGATGCCGAAGGCCGGAAGGTCCTTGGTGATGAGATCGTGTGTGCCGCCGTACAGGCAATCTTGGGCCAGCAAATGGTCACCCGACGAAAGCACAGCCAGCAAGGCCGTGGAAATCGCGGCCATCCCGCTGGCGGTCACCAGTGCGGCCTCTGCGTTTTCCAGGGCCGCCAACTTCTCGTGGAGGGCTACGTGATTTGGCGTGTTGTTCAAGCGAATGTACTTGAGGTCGTGGTAGCTGGCCTGACCGGCATACTCGAACGTGGAGGATTGGAATATTGGCGTGACCACCGCCCCACCGATGCGCGGCTCTGGCTCGCCGGCGTGAATGACCTTGGTCTCAATTCGGTTGTATCGTTTGCTCATGAGTTGTCTCTCCCTGTATTGAATTGCACCACAAGATTTGCATTGTCCGCCAGGATGGTTCGACCTTTCGGTTGCGGTTAGGCCGTGGTGCGATGTGTGGCGTGCGGACGCAACCCGCGACAACTCATTTTACCACGAAGGGTTGCCCCCGTCAAAGCATGTCACCCGGCGGGCGTCAAGGTTCTGCGCTTTGGAGGACTGAAGTCGCTGGGTATAGCGCAAAAGCGGGGATCAACGTATGGTGACTGTTGGGAGAATAGCGCGCCCGGAGGGAGCCACGACATGCGGGGTAGGTCAGGGAACAGGGCACGACATGGCGGGTAATCCGCCGGCTGAAAATGCCTGTCGCCGGCTGCGTACCAGGTCAGCTTTTTGCATCATCCTGAAACTTAATGTATAATATATGAAACAGATCGGTACTAACAACCGCTGCCCCGGACCAGCCCATACGATCCGTCGCGCATCCCAGTTAAGCAACTGCATCTCATGGGTGCTTTCGTCACACACCATCGCTATGCCATAGCCTTGACGTTATTGAACGTCATTCTTACGAGTACCGTGATTATCTGGGTGCGTCGCCCGCCGGGAGAGCCTCTCCAGCTTATGAAACCGTCAGGAGAGATCGAAGTAGCTTGTCTCCCAGATGTAGGGTCTACACCTTCACCGGCAGCGGCTACTACGACTCCACCACCTGCCGAATTCGTGGGGAATAACCAGGCAGAGGAGCAGCAGACGCTATCCACGACGGAGGGAACCGGGGCCGAGGCCGTGAAAGGGATCACGGCGGCCGATTCCCTCCCGGCCAAGATAAACATCAACCAGGCTTCGGAACAGGAATTGCAAGCGCTACCGGGAATTGGCCCGGCTCTGGCCGGCCGCATCGTCGAATTCCGCCAGACGGTCGGCCCCTTTAAGAGCGTGGACGATCTGACCCAGGTAAAGGGCATCGGCCCGGTCGTGCTTTCCCAACTGCGTGACTTAATCGTTGTTCGGTGACCAAGACGTGTGACGCATTGAATGTCGCGATGAAAGCGTAAGCTCTGTGCGGCACTAGGCGCACCACGATAACCCGGTCCCGCCGTGACCCTGAGACCTGGGCAGCCACGTACGGGTATGGCTGAACGCTTGCCGTAACGAAAAAGGAAGGCGAGTCATGGCCACAGTATGGAAGACGCTCGTTTCCTCTCTCAGCCTGGCAGATGGCAGACGACGGGACAACCCTCCCGAAATTGGCGCTGTGGAAGCAACTGCCGAGATTCCCCCAGGCAGTCAGCACAAAGGCAACCTGTACGTCTTGTGTGAGCTCTCGGCGCCCGCCGAGACCTGGGACGACGCCAGCACCCAGATCGTAGACCTCGCCATCCGGACATTCTTTGAATCGCCCGGCAGCGTCACGGCCGGGTTGCGGCAGACCGTGCTGGCCGTCAATCGGCATCTTGCCAACACGAACGCCACGAGCATCGCCGGCCAGGAGGTCTGGGCGGGGATGACGTGCGTTGCTCTGCGCGAACACGACCTCTTCATTGCCCAAGGGGGGCCGGCCCTGACCCACGTTTTGCACCGCGGAGGGCTGCAAACGTACCCGGAACCCGACTCCGCTCCGGAGGGCGTGGCACCTCCTCAACCCTTGGGCGAAACCCTTCGACCTGACATCGAGCTGTTCCACTGCTCAATTGCGCACGGGGATGTTCTGTTGCTCGCGGCCAGCCACTTGCCCCATCTGGCCAACACAGAGCAGGTCGTGGCCGCTTTGAACGAAGACACACCAGATTCTGCGCTGGCGCAGATCGAAGAATTGGTGGCCAAACGTGATTTCTCTGCCGTGGTAATTCAATTGGTTGGAGCAAGCAGTACGCCAGAGGCAGAAAGTGTAGAGCCCGAGCCGGCCCCGGCACCCCTTCCCACAGAAAAGGAGCTGACCCCCTCAGACCTCGATGAGGTTCCGCCCCCGACCCTGGCCGAAGAGGCTGAAGAGGAGGACATTGAGGACGAGACATGGGAGCAAGATTGGGACGATGTCCCGCGACGATCGTCGGCCGGCATAGCCCTGGCACGTATCGTGGAGACGTTCAGCCTGTTAGTGGCTCTGATACTGCGTGCGCTGGCAAGACTTATCGGAGCCGTGGGCGCGGTTGGCGGTGGCATCGGCCGCACAGTCGGGCCGGCGTTCGAAGGGATCGGGCGAGCAGTCATGGCGCTGTTCGGATTCTTTGGCAGCCGATTCTTCGCCATCGCTCGCCAGATGCTGCCGGGTGTGAGCCCGCCACCCCCAAAGACCCGCCAGCCACAGGCGCGGCCACAGAAGACGAAACCGACGGGCCAAAACCTCCCCCTGATTCTCATTGGCCTGCTCGTCCCCTTGCTCCTAATTGGCTTGGCTGCCGGCTATTGGCTGCGCCAGAGCCAGGCCCGGCAGGCACAGGTGGATGCCGCGATGACGCAAGCCAAGAACGCCTTGCAAAGCAGCTCCAGTATGCCCCGTGACGAAGCGCGCAAGACCCTCACCGACGCGCTCACCGCAGTCGCCGAAGCCCGCCAGCTTGACCCGCAGGCCGCCGGTGTCGAAGCGTTGGAATCCGATCTGGCCAAAGCCCTCGATCACGTAAATGGTGTGTCGCGCCTGGTATCACTCACCAAGCTGGCCAACTTCACGACTCCCGAGGGCCGGGAACCGCGCCGCCTGGCGCTCACCGAGGATGCGCTCTTTGTGCTTGATGCCGGCCTGGACCGAGTCATTCGCTACCGGCGCAGCGGAGCAACCCTCGAACCCGGCGAACCGGTTCTACAAGTTGGTCAGACCGTGGACAACCAGACCGTTGGCGAGTTGCTGGACATCGCCTGGGTAGAACCGGGAAACGGTCGGCCCAACGCCGGTCTGCTGGTTCTAACAGAGGATCGGCACATCTTTGAGATTCCCGATCAGGGAGCCGCACGCTCAGACGCCATCGTGCAGACGGACACCTGGAAGCAGCCGGTACGGATTGACACGTTTGTCGGCAATCTCTATGTGCTGGATGCCGGAGTGCCGCAGGTATTCAAGTATGCGCCCACCCCCGAAGGAAGCTATGCCCTGCCGCCGGAAGCCTGGTTCGCTGAGGGACAGGCCCAGGTGCAGAATCCGGCAGACATGGTCATTGACGGAAACATCTACCTGCTACAAGCAGATGGCACGGCGCTCAAGTTCACGGCTGGCGAGATGCAGGATTTCCCCATGGATGGACTCGACACACCCATTGTCTCCCCAAGGGGAATCTTCGCGCACCCGGACGGCAAGTATCTGTTTGTGGGAGACCCCACCCGGAAGCGTCTGGTCGTTTTCGACAAAGACGGGCACTTTGTGCGCCAACTCCTTACAACCCCGGCAGAAACCGATCCCCTGGGTGGCCTGATCTCTCTGGTCGTGGACGAATCCCAGAACCAGATATACGTTCTAGATTCCGGTCATCTCTGGGGTGCCGGTATTCCTCCTCTCGCGCCATAGGAGTGCGGCGTGCACATTCTGGGTATCGAGACGTCCTGTGACGAGACGGCTGCCGCGGTAGTCACCTCCGGCGTCACCATCCGCTCGAACGTGGTCGCCTCACAAGTAGACCTGCACCGGCGTTACGGCGGCGTTTTTCCAGAGATGGCTTCACGCCAACACATCCTCTCGATCAGCCCCGTCGTGCAACAGGCCTTGAACGAGGCCGGGCTGCGGCCCCAGGACATTGCCGCTATCGCCGTAACCCACGGACCGGGGCTGGCCGGCTCGCTGGTCGTGGGCGTGAATTACGCCAAGGGCCTGGCTTTTGGGTACGATCTGCCCCTCATCGGCGTCAACCACCTGGAGGGTCATCTCTACAGCAACTGGATTCATCCGCCGGCGGAGGGCGAACCGGCCACCGAGTCCGATCAAGGCCCCGTGTTCCCCTGCCTGGCCCTAATTGTCTCTGGAGGACACACCGAATTGGTCATCGTGTCCGACCACGGGCGGTACGAGGTTCTGGGGCGTACGCTTGACGATGCGGCGGGGGAGGCGTTCGACAAGGTGGCGCGGCTGTTGGGACTGCCCTATCCGGGTGGGCCGGCCATTCAGGCCGAAGCCGAGCAAGGTGACCCAGAGGCCTTCTCTTTCCCTCGTGCCTGGCTGCGGGGAACGTACGACTTCAGCTTCAGCGGCCTGAAGACGGCTGTGTTGCGCGCCGTGCAGCCCTTCGGGTTAGACGCGGCGCACTGGAAGAAACAGGCCACCGCTCCACACGAGCCGCCGGTCGATTTGCCGCTGGCGGATTTGGCGGCCAGTTTCCAGGAAGCGGTTGTGGATGTGTTGGTAGAGAAGACGCGGCAGGCGGTAAACGCGTACGCCATCCCCCATGTGCTGCTGGCCGGTGGTGTCGCCGCCAACCGTCGCCTGCGCGAACGCATGGCCGACGTGATTCAGCCCCCTCTGCTGGTCCCCCCGCTTGAGCTGTGTACCGACAACGGTGCGGCCATCGCCGCGGTGGGCTTCTACCGGCTGCAGGCCGGCGAATTCTCATCCTGGGACCTGGACGTCGTGCCGAACCTGGCCCTTGGCTGATTCCCCCAAGCGACCGACCACCGGCGGCGGCCCGACAATCGGTGAATGAGAGCTGGCCGGTCGAGGTCAGCCACTAGCCTTATGCGAGGAACCGCCGGGCATTCTCGCGCGGGGCGGGGACGCCGAGCCCGGAACCCCAAACGGGCCACTACGATTCGACCCACACCTCGGCCAGAGTGAACGCATCCGTGCCGTCCGCCAGAGGCAAGCGTCGACCGGTGTCGGGCAGGTACCAGCCCAGCCGAATGGTGTACCGCCCGGCCGGCAGGTCCTCCGGCAAAGCAAGGTTGACCATGTCGCGAACCTCTTCGCCAGGGTCCCAGAACGACGTCGGATAGAACCCGCCTAGCGGCTGGCCGTCGACCTGCGCGCCCACCGCTCCAGCCCCGTCGACGAGGTGCACGAACAGGGTGTAGTCGCGGTCAGGGCGGGTCTCCGCTTGCCAGAGGAGAGTCAGCGAAAGGGGTAACCCGCCGCGTGGGGTCAATTGCTCCGCAGGGGGGCTGACTCCCCGCAGGCTGATCGTTGCCCCGAACGTCGGCGGGTGCGGTAGCGCAAGCACGGTGGCCGCACCATCCGGAGGGGGCACCACGACGTAGTCCAGCGTGATCTGGTCGGCGACGACACCGTTCGTCGTCACAGGCCAGCCCGTTCCGTCGGTCAAGCGGTAGAGCCCGGCGTCAACGCGGTACCGCCCAGGCGGGAGGTCGGCCGGCAGATTCCAGAGGTAGCGATCCGGATAACGGGTGTTTTCACGCCATGCTGCCGTCGGGTGCAGGTTGCGTAGCAGTGGCCGGTCGATCTGACTGTAGAAGCGCCCGTCGCGACCCACCAGGTGCAAGAAAAGCTGCGGCGTGCTGGCAACCGGGGTCACGCGCTCCCAGACCAGCTCGACCGGCAACGGTTGCTGCGGGGCGGCAACCACCTGGCCCCACTCCCCCGTGCCGCGCTGCCCTGGCGAACCGATGCGCGTGTGGGTGAGCAGGAGGCCGTTCTCGAATCGATCGGCCCGCTCGTGCTCGACGGCAAACGAGCCCGGCGGCTCCGACCGGAAAACGAGCGCGCGCGCGTTGGCGTCGACAAGGGCCATCCGATCCCACACCAGTTGCACGAACGCCGGATCGTAACGGGTGTACAGTCGCGAGCTGTCGGTGACGAACCACGTTGTCTCCGGGCGGCTCAGCAGTGTGGCCATCTCGGAGGCCGTGCCGATCAGCGGGACTCCCATCCACCGGTCCACCCAGCGGCCATCACGCTGCATGACGAACTCTTCGTAACCGGACGTCATGGCAAAGTAATCCACGCGTCCCAGGTCGGCGATCGCTTCCGCCGGCGCCGGGGTGACGATGCGGTCGATCGGGGCGGCGTGTTCGCGCACGTAGGCAAAGCTTGCGCGATAGTCTACCTCCACCTGATTGGCGGCTGCCCAGGCTCCGGGGCTGCCGAGCAGCAGGATGGCCAGGGCGATGGCAGCGGTCACGGCCTGGTGAGGGAGCGTGTGCGACAACCGCGGCCCGGTCCACGCGGTCACGTTCGCCAGGCCGACGGCGGCCAGGAGCGAGAAGAGCGGCAGCAGTTGGAGCAGGTAGCGCGGACTCTGCCAGGTTGCGCCGACCAGCAGGATCATCTGCGCCGGCACGAGCAACAGGGCTAGGAAGAGCAAGCGTATCGTTGAGGGGATGGCTTGAGGCAGGCTCGAGCGGGCGGCCGGTGCCGCGAGCAAGACCAGTAGGGTCAAGGGCAGCCGGTCGGGCGCCGTGAAAAACGGGCTGACGGCGACGAGTCCGCCTGCGAGGTGGGCCAGGGGTTCGATGGCCGGGCGTGAACCGGCGAGCGTGCCGAAGCTGCCGCCTTGCCCCAAGGCGATGAACCGCTGCAGGCCAAACCGGACACCGATCCCGATCGTGGTCAGGCCGGCTTCGGCAATGATGGTGGGGCGGAGCAGCGAGCGCCATCCCCTTGACCAGATCAGGCTCACCAACAGCGGGCCAAACAGCAGCGCGGCCTCTGCGTGGGTGAAGACGGCGATCAGCAGCAGCGCCCAGCTCAGGCGGCGAAGCCAGGGGCGGTCGTCTGCCAGGACGCCTTCGGCAAAGGTCACACACGTGGCCAGCACAAGCAGCTGCAGAAGGGCATAGCTCCGTCCGCGCGCGCCCCAAACGACGGCGTCCGGTATGACGGCCCAGATGGCCATTGCCCACACCCCGACTTGGGCAGAGAACCGGCGGCGACCCCAGAGGTAGAACATTGCCAGAGTGCCACCACTGGCCACCAGGGACAACCAGCGAATCGATTCTACGCGCGGGCCGAGGACAGCCACGAACAGGGCTGCCAGGTAGGAGAACGGCAGGTCATGACCGTAGAACAGACCAGACGGGAGGGCCGGTTTGCCTTGTTGCAGGATGGATTGGGCAACTAGCAGGGTGCTGGGTTCGTCCACGAACGGGGCTGCCTGCCGCAGGTAGATCGCCCGTAGCAGCAACCCCACAGTCCCGATGGCCAGCGGGAGCAGCAGATCTATGCGGTTACGAGAATAGCGGTCGCTCTCCCCCCTCCGGCTCCCCACAGTTGTGGGCCCCCGCATGGGGGGAGTGAACGCCGGTTGCTGGCCGCCGATCCCTTCCCCCCCCGCGGGGGGGATTGAGGGGGGGAGGTCTGCGGCTTCAAGCTCATCCCTGCCTATGGGGGGGATTGAGGGGGGGAGGTCTGCGGCTTCAAGCTCATCCCTGCCTATGGGGGGGATTGAGGGGGGGAGGTCTGCGGCTTCAAGCTCATCCCTGCCTATGGGCGTCGTGCGCTCACGGGCACGACTTTCTTGCTGTCGCTCGCCGGCAGCATACACCAGACCGCCCATCGCTCCGATGGAGGCCCGGTACAGATGAAACAGCAGGGAGAGAGAAAAAGCGGCTGCCGTGCTCAAGCCGATCTGCCCGAACAAGAGCACGTAGCCGGTTTCCTGCACGCCCACGCCGTTGAGCGAAATCGGTAGCATGGTGGCTAACGTAACCAGAGGGACAAACAGGAAGAACGGTGTGAGGGGGACGCTCAGGCCGAGGCCGCGTGAAAGTAGGTAGACGATGTAGACGGACGTCGTCTGGAAGAGAAGCGCCATGGCGACGGCCACGCCGAGGTGCTGCTTCGCCGTACGGTAGCGAAACAGCATGTCCAGAAAACTCGTCACCCGGCTGGAAAAGACGTTGGGCAGCAGCCGCGTCGCCGTTTTCTGCCAAAACGAGCGGGCGGATGCGAAGAAGATCGTGCTCCCCAGCGCCAGCAGGCCGATGCCAGCGGTGGCCAGGATCGCCAAGGCGGCAATCCGCAACGACGGCGGCACAAAAAGCACACTGCAACCGCCGATGATGAGCATGGCCAAGACGCCGGTCGCCCGGTCGAGCAGGACGGAGGCGGCCGCCGCTTCGGGGTCTCCGCAGGCGCGAGCCAGGTCGTACACGCGGCGCACGTCGCCGCCCACGCTAGTGGGCAGGAACAGGTTGAAGAATGTGCCCACCAGGTAGAACCGGAACAGGGCAGTCAGCGAGACGGTGAAACCCTGCGCGCGCACGAGCACTTGCCACTTGTATGCGCTCAGCAGCACCATAGATGTGCCAAGTGTTATGGCGAGCAGCAGATAGGCAAGCCGGAGCTGTGGCCAAAGGGACACGAGTTGCCGAACCTCCAGGCGCGAGAGGACATAGCCTAGCAGGATCAGGCTGATGATGGGTCGCAACCGAGAAAGGGCACGCTGCCAAGACAGGCCATTCCCCTGGTTGATTTGCCTTTCCACAACGGGTTGGTGCGCCCGGAGGCCCGGTTCTTGCCGGCTCACACCAGTCCACTCCGCCGGCGCTGTGCCGAATCGTAGGCGACGAGCAACTGCCGGGCGGTCTGTGTCCAGGAATAGTTTTCGATCACGCGCTGGCGCAACCGCGAGCCTAGAGAGGCCGCTTCCTGGGGATCGCGTAGCAGGCGGATGAGCGCGTCTGCCAGTTCGTGCGTGTCCCCCAAGGGCGCATAAACGCCCGCTGCTCCGAGGATTTCGCGGTTGACCGGCGTGTCGAAGACGACGGCCGGCAGTGCCATGGCCATGTAGTTGTGGAGCTTGCCGTTGGATTCGGTGGTGCTCAGCTTGGGCGAGACAGCCACCGAGCCCAGGGCCAGGTAATGTGGTGCCTGGCCGTAATCGATCCGCCCGGTGAAGGTCACATGGCCGGCGACGCCCAACGTTTCGGCCCGCTGGCGGTAGGCGTCTTCGTTCGGGTAGCCCATGACCAGGAAATGGGCATCGGGGATCGCTTCCAGCACCCTGGGGATCGCGGCCAGCAAGTGGTCCACCCCCTGGTAGCTATTTAGCAAGCCGAGGTAAACCACGATCCGGCGGCCGCGGGGCACAAGCCGTTCCAAGCCGTTAGGGCGAGCGTCAGGATGGAAAGTGCCAGTGTCCACGCCGTCGGGAGCGGTGATCACGCGGCGCACGGCGAACCGGTCGCGCAGGTCCTCGGCCACCTGATCGCAGGAAGCGACGAGGGCGTCGGGGAGGCGATTGATGGCCCGTTCGGCGAGGAGGAGCGGGGCCATGACAAGCCGGCTGCCGCCCAGAAAACGATGGGCCTGGAGTTCGCCAGTGAGGCTGCCCTGCAAATCGCCGATGGAAGGGCAGCCGAGCGTCCGGCCGAGCAGGCCGGCCAGCAGCGCGCCTTCGTGCAGATGGCCGTGAATTATGTCCGGTTTCCAGCGGCGGGCGGTGTGACGCGCGAGTTGGAGCAGCATGACGTCGAGGTACAGCTTATGCAACGATGGGCCGGCCTCCAGTTTGTTGTACCAGCGCACGGTCGGGATGCGCCGGATGTCCAGGTCCTCAAGGTTGCGTCCATTGTGGTATGTGCAGACGGTCACTTGATGGCCCAGTTCGAGGAGGGCCCGCGTTTCCTCGAAGATGCGCACGTGGCAGCCGCGGTCGGCGAAGAACGGGGTGGGTGCGATCACCAGGATTCTCATGAGTGCTTGCTTACCGTTTGGCGTCGAGCAGATCGGCGCGGGTCTGCCGCCCAAGGGCGTCCTCGTGGGGGGCGGGGTCTTCCGCTTCCAACACCTCGCGGACCATGTAGATCGGTTTGCGTTGCGATTCGTGGTAGGTGCGGACCATAAGTTCGCCCAGCAGCCCCATGGTGATGAACTGGACGCCGATCAGCGTCAGAAGGATGGCCAGCAGCAGCAGCGGGCGACCGGAGATCGGCTGCCGCAGGAAAAGACGCACGATGCCCAGGTACAATGTGAGCAAGGAGCCGACCGCAAATGCCAGTAACCCGACCAAGCCAAAGATCTGGATCGGTCGGGTGGCGTAGCTGAGCAGGAACCGCACGGTGAGGAGATCGAGCAAGACGCGCAAGATGCGGGACAGGCCATACTTGGAGCTTCCGTGAAGCCGAGCGCGATGATTGACCGGAACTTCGGCGACCTCAACCCCCATCCAACTGGCGAGCGCGGGAATGAAGCGGTGCAGTTCGCCGTACAGTTGCAGGTTCTTGACCACCTCACAGCGGTAGACTTTCAAGGAGCAGCCGTAGTCGTGCAGGTGAACGCCGGTGGACCAGGAGATCATGGCGTTGGCAACGATCGAGGGCAAGCGGCGCGTGACAAAGGGGTCTTTCCTGTGCATCCGCCACCCGCTGACTACATCGTAGCCCTCGTCAAGTTTGTCGAGCAAGAGGGGGATGTCGGCGGGATCGTTCTGCAGGTCGGCATCCAGGGTGACCACGGCATGGCCACGGGCGCGGTCGAAGCCGGCGGCAAAGGCGGCGGTCTGGCCGAAGTTGCGCCGGAAGCGGGTCACGGTTAAGCGATCGTCCTCCGCCTGCAAAGCACGCAACAACTGGAAGCTGCGGTCCGTACTGCCGTCGTCCACGATGATGATTTCGTAGGCGAGATCGAGTCGTTCCAGCGCGGCCGTCAGCTCCTGATGCAGCGGGTTGATATTCTCTTCTTCATTGAAGAGGGGGATGACGACGGAGAGGTCGATTTCGGTCATAAGGATTAGCCCCTGGCACAGAGATTTGCCATCTCAAACACAGGGGCAGTGTATCAGGTTTGGGCCGTTTCGTCAAATGATGCTCGGCGGTTAGATCCCCAGGTACGCTTTGCGGACGCCCTCGTCCTTGGCCACGGCGGCGGCCGGGCCGTCCAGTTCCACCTTGCCTTCGGCCAACACATAGGCGTAGTCACTCACTTGCAGGGCCATGCGCACGTTTTGCTCTACCAGCAGGATGGTCAAACCCTCCTTGCGCAGGGTGCGCAGGGCGCGAAACAGGTCGATGGCCAGCACAGGAGCCAGGCCGAGTGACAACTCGTCCACCATAAGCACGACCGGCTCGGACATGATGCCGCGTGCCACGGCGAGCATCTGCTGCTCGCCCCCGCTCATCGTGCCCGCTTTCTGGTTGGCGCGCTCTTTCAGGCGGGGGAAGAGGTCGAATACACGCTCCAGGTTCTGGGCAGCTTTCTTGCGCGCGCGCTGCGGCGTGGCGCCCATTTCCAGGTTTTCCTCAACGGACATGTCGGTGAACAGTTGCCGGCCCTCCGGGACCATGATCATCCCCAACTCGGCTTTGGTATGTGCGGGCAAGCGGCTGACGTCCTCTCCCTGGAAAAACACCTGTCCGGACCAGGGCCGAATTTGCCCCATGATCGTGCGCAGCAGCGTGGTTTTCCCGGCACCATTCGATCCGACTAGCGTGGTCAAGCGCCCTTGTTCGAGTTGCAATTGGGCGCCCCACAGGATCTGCACTTCCCCGTATCCTGAGGTTACGTCACGAACTTCCAGCAAGGTCATGCTAGTCCTCCAGCAATTCGTCGGCGAGTTCTGGGCTGCCCAGATAGGCTTCGATGACTTGGGGGGTCTCGGCTACTTCCTCGGGGGTTCCTTCGGCGATCAGTTCGCCATAGTTGAGCACGAGAATATGGTGAGAGACATTCATGACCGCGTGCATAATGTGTTCGATCATGATGATCGTGATTCCTTGCTCTTGGATCTGGCGGATGGTGTCCAGCATCTCGGTGACTTCGGTGGTGTTGAGTCCGGCCAGCACTTCGTCGAGCAGCAGCAGATAGGGCCGAGCCGCCAGTGCGCGGGCTAGCTCCAGCCGTTTCTTCTGGGCCACGTTCAGGCTGCCGGCCAGCATGTCGGCCCGGTCCCCGAGACCCACGGACTCCATGACCTCGTCTGCTATGCGGGTTGCGGCTCCCAGGCCATGGTTCTCCCGCCCGAAGCAGGCCCCCACGGTGACGTTTTCTCGCACCGTCAGTTCGTTCAAGGGTCGCACGATCTGGTGGGTACGGGCCAATCCCAGACGGGCCACGCGGTACGGTTTCAGGCCGGTGATCTCCTGCTCATTGAAGGTAACCTGGCCTACGGTGGGCGGAAAGACGCCGTTGATGCAGTTGAACAGGGTCGTTTTCCCGGCCCCATTCGGCCCGATCAAGCCGAGGATCTGTCCCTTGGGCAGGGCGAAGGTCACGTTGTCCAAAGCCGTCAAGCCGCCGAACCGTTTGGTTACGTTCTTGACTTCCAGAATCATTCCAATAGCCTCCGCAGGGTAGCGTTTCGCGCTCGCAGCCAACCGATTGCGCCGGACGGGATGAACAAGACGATTAGCAAGAGGAGCAGGCCGGCGACAGCCAACTGGATGTTCTTAAATATGGGACTGGTCAGTAGGAGGCCACGCATGCGCTGGTACGCGGCTCCGCCAAGCACCGGCCCCATCACCGTCCCTTGGCCGCCAAGCATGACCATAACAATCAACTCGATGGAAAGGTGCAGGCGAAAGGCGTCGCCTGGCTCGATGTTGCCGTTCTTGAAGAAGAAGAGTACGCCGATCAGGCCGGGGAAGATGGCCGAGAGTACGAACGCCCAGGTTTTGGCGCTGGGGGCTATCACGCCCATCACTTCGGCGGCATCCTCGTCTTCGCGAATCGCCATCAGGCCCAGGCCGAATTTGGACCTCTTGATCAGGAAACTCACGAGGACGGTCATCAGCGTAATCACCACCAGTCCCCAGTAGCTGATCCACAAGGCCCGCTCTGCTCCACCATAGTTCTTGTACACGGAGAAGTGTAACTCCATTCCTGTGGGGCCACCGAAGGGGGCGAAGTTGTTGATGAAGGCCTTGAGTGCTTCATTGATACCAATCGTTGCCAGGGCAAAATAGGCGCCGCGCAGGCGCAGGATCGATTCGCCGAGCAGGAAGGCCAGGATGGCAGCCGCGACACCGCCCGCCAGGGTTGCCGGCAAGAGGTGCCAGCCGAGTTTGTCCAGGGCATAGAACCCGACATACCCGCCCAGGCCAAAGAAGACGATATGGCCAAAGCTGACGTAGCCGGTGTAGCCCAATATGATGTTCAGGCTGGAGGCCAGGGCCACGGACATCAACACCGTGAATATCGTCTCTCGCAGGCTGGCGCTGCCGGAGGTGGCTGGGATAGCGGCTACGACAAGAATCAGCAAAAGGGTGATCCACAAGCCGGTTGCGCGCAGAGCTCTCATGATTTCTCTCCGAACAGGCCTTGCGGGCGAACCAGAAGGATCAGGACAAATAGCGCGAATTCCAACACCGGCACCCAGGTGGTCTTCATGAAGACGGGAACCAGGCCCTCGATCACCCCCAAGATCAAGCCACCGAGCAATGCACCCAGGGGATTACCCAGGCCGCCCAAGACGACAATGACGAAGCTCTTCAACTCGTATGTACCACCAGAAAGGATCGTGAAGGGCAGCAGGGTGCCGATCAGTCCTCCGGCAATGGCGGCCAGCATGGTGCCGATCCCAAAGCTGAGGGCCAGGACGCGCGCAGAAGGGATGCCCATCAATTCGGCGGCTTCCCGGTTGTTTGCGACGGCGCGGACGTACTTGCCCTGCCGGGTCCGATACAGGAAAAAGTAGAGCCCGGCTGTCACCAGGGCCGCCACCAGGCAGGCTGCCAGACGGGTGTTGGTGACGGTTATCGGGCCGGCGCTCACCGTGCCCAGGCTGTAGTCCACGTTGCGGAACGTTGTGGAGAAGACGCTGGTTCCGATCCCGATGATCATCATGTTCACCGAAAAGGTAGCCAGCAAGCTGGAAAGGTGGGGGGCATCGATCACCCGATGGACCGCTATGACGTACATCACAAGGCCAAAGAGCAGTCCGGCGACGGCGACCAGCAACAGGGCGACGAAGGGGTTCAGACTCACGATTGTAAACAGCAGGTATACACCAAACATCCCCAGCGCGATGATGGGGCCATGTGCCAAATTGATCACGTCCATCACGCCCCAGATCAGGGTCAGCCCCATGGCGGCGATACCGTACACGACACCGATGAGTAAGCCGTCGGTCACAGAAGCCAACAATACTCCGGGCATAAGCGTTCTCCTAAGGGTGGGTCAGACCTTCCAGGTCGTTGAGACCTGGAAGGTCTGGGCTGAAGCACAGTACGGCTGCGCCTCAAGCGGCAGTGATTAGCAGAGGCGCCGCGCCAAAGAGTCTACGGCTTGGGAAAAAGCGTGTCGGCGGTCTTGCCTTCGAGAGGCCAAACGACCTGTTTTCCTAGTGCACCGTCGGCACCCTTCTGCCACTGGATGTATACCATGTCGTGAGCGGTCTGCAGGCCGTGCGCTTCTTCCGTGGTGTCGAACTTGACGTGACCGTAGAAGGTCAGCACGTCCGTCTCATCCAGAGCCTTCTTGACGGCATCGGGGTCGATGGAGTCGGCTCGTTCGATGGCCTCCTGAAGGATCAGGCCGGCCGCATAGCCACCGGCCGCGTGATAGGAGGGTTCTTCGGAGTTAGCCGCCTCGTATTCGGCCGTAAAGTCGGAGCCGAGCGGGCCAAACCACTTCAGGCCGGCTGCTTTGGCCGAATCTGGCGTGAAGGCGGCCAGGGGCTCCCATTGGCTGGGGCCGATGATGCCCAGTGCTGCATCACCGAGCTCGGCGAACGACGGCTCGGGCGGCGCAACGAGCAAGGCTACATACTTAACCGGCACGTTCTTTTCGTATAGTTGCTTGGCGAACGTGCTACCATCTTGGAAGTGACCGCCGCCCATAATCGCCTCTGGGGCGGTCTGCTGAATCTTGTTGATGAAAGGGGCGAAGTCGGTCGTAGCGGGGTCGTAGCCTTCGAAAAGGACAACGTCGTAGCCCTGACTCTCCGCGTAGGCCTTGGCCGCCTCGACAACGCCGGTGGAGAACTTGCTGTTCTCGTACACAAAGGCCACCTTCTTGAGATCTGGGTCCAGCTTGCCCAGGAGATCTACCGCGCCGGTCAGATAGCGACTGGCTGGTGTGTAGGCCTGGAAGACGTGGGTATAACCCTGCTTGTAGTTCGAATCGGAAGCGGCGCCTGTCGTGATCATCACCTTGCCATACTGCTCGGCAATCACCGACGATGCCGCCGTCAGCCCACTGGAATAGGGACTGATCAGGAAATCGGCGTTGTCTTCTGTGGCCAAGCGGGTGTACAGCTCCTGCACGCGGTCCTTGTTCGACTCGTCGTCGTAGGACTTGGCTTCGAACTTGAGCACCGTGCCATCGCTCAGGGCGATGCCGCCAGCTTCGTTCACGTCCTTCATCCACAGGTTCAGGCCGTTGACCTGGCGCGTGGACGAGACGTTTAGCTTGCCGGTCTGTGAGGCCGTGAAGCCGATGACCACGGTCTTCGCCTCGGCCTTCGGCGCTGCTGTTGGCTTCGCTTGCCCTCCGCCAGCACACGCGGTGACGACCAGGCTCAACGCCAGTAACAGAAACATGGTTAGCAAAACGGATCGCTTCTTCGACATTTATTCCTCCTTTTCGTATCTTTTCAATATTTCGGGGTGAGCAGGACGTCAAGCCCCCCTAACCTGAGGTTAGGCCTAACCTGAGGTTAGGGCCTAACCCCCCAGAATTGGGGGGCATGTGCTCCCCTAGAATTGAGGGCCGGGGGACGTTCCCCAAGTTATTGATATGATACTCCTTTTCTGCTTCAAGATTGACTCATTCTGCCCATCTGTTTGGAGCCGGCATCTTCGCTTCCTCCCAACAACCACCCCCTTTCCACAACCATTGTGGCCAACAACCGCTGTTGTGGCAATCAATTCGCCAGGTAGAAGTCGATTCTTGGTTCTGGGACAACCATGAGAAAGATTGTAACACAGATCGCAGCAGTTCGCAATCTGGGGGCGAAGGGGTGAGGAGGCGCGTGTCGGCGAGCGCTTGCACTTGTCGGCGTCTTGGTGTACAATTCCAGGCAGAATGGGAGATCACGTGCCTGGCAGCCGGCAACAAACCTCGGTCCGCCGGGCGCTTTTGGAGAAGAACTATGCTTTCCACACTGCTTTCTGACCGGCAGGCCACAGTCTTGCGCCGCGAACGGGAGACCCTGCAGGATCTGCTCACGCTGCTGGCCGGCTGGGAGGCCCAACCGAAGGACATGAAGGTCCTCCGCCAGGCCCTCAGCCAGCTTGACGAGCTATTCATGCTGGTGGTCGTCGGCGAGTTCAACGCCGGGAAGTCGGCGCTGATCAACGCGCTGCTCGGCGAGCGGTACATGCCGGAAGGGGTCACACCGACGACGGAGCAGATTCATGTCCTCCGGTATGGCGACAAGACGCCCCCAAAGGCGCTGGAGGATGGCCGGTGGGTTAGCACCTACCCGGCCACCTTCCTGGAGCACCTCAACATCGTGGACACGCCAGGCACAAATGCCGTGCTCCGTGAGCACGAGGAGATCGTCCGCGAGTTCATACCGCGCAGCGATCTGGTGCTGTTCGTGACCTCCGCCGACCGGCCATTCACCGAAAGCGAGCGGGAATTCCTGGCCGCCATCCGCGATTGGGGCAAGAAGGTCGTGCTCGTGATCAACAAGGTGGACATTTTGCCCACCGAGGAGGATGTCTCGACGGTGTTGCAGTTCGTCTCCGAGAATGCCGGCTCCTTGCTGGGCCATCTCCCGGAGATCTTCCCCGTCTCGGCACGTCGGGCGTTGGAGGCCAAGGTGGCTGAGGAGGCCGACTGGAACGACGATTTTCGCGCTCTGGAAACGTTCCTGATGGAGACGCTGAACGAGGAGAACCGCATCCGCCTGAAGCTGCTGAACCCGTTGGGCGTGGGAGAAAAGGTCGTCCAGTCCTACGAAGTAATCGCGGTCGACCGGCTGGCTTTGCTCAGTGAGGATCGGAAGACACTGGGGGTACTTGACCGGCATTTGGATCTGTATCAAAAGGATATGTCGTCCGAATTCCGGCACCACTTCGCCCACGTGGACAACGAGTTGCTGCGCCTCCGTGCCCGCGGTGAGGAGTTCCTCGACGATAGGTTGCGCATCCGTCGCGTGATCGATCTGGTGAACACGCAGCGCATGCAGGACGACTTCGAACAGATCGTGGTGGGTGATGTGCCCCAGAAGGTCGAGGGACACGTGCAGGGGATGATCGACTGGATGGTGAAACGGGAGCTGACTCAGTGGAAGGCGATGTCCGGGCAATTGGCCAAGCGGAAACGCACGGAGTTCCTGGAAGACGCGGCCCATGGCACGGCCAGCGGCTTTGAGTACAACCGGCGCGTGCTGCTGGATAGCTTGGGCAAATCCACGTTTGAGATCGTTGCCAGTTATGATCGCCAGAAGGAAGCGCGGCGACTGGTCGTGGACGTGCAGGACTCGCTGGCCAAGATGGCGCTGGTGGAAGTCGGCGCCATTGGGCTGGGGGTGCTACTAAAAGCATTGCTGGTTTCCACGGCAGCAGACGTCTCCGGCGTGCTGGCGGCCGGCGTCGTCGGCGTGCTCGGTTTTGCCATCTTGCCCTACAAGAAGCGGCAGGCCAAGTCCGATCTGCGCACGAAGATCGAGGACCTTCGCTCACAATTGAACCAGGTGTTGAACGAGGCGTTCAATCGAGAGTTGGAGAGTTCCGTGGATCGGCTGCGCGATTCGGTCGCGCCGTACAGCCGCTTCGTCCGCGCGGAGCACGAGCAGCTACAAGAGGTCGCCGACAACTTGGCCGACGTGCAGGCTCAACTCCACACGTTACGCCAGGAAATCGAGGCCGGGGGTTAGGCTTTTCCAGAGGTTACTACTCAGCTAGGCCCCCCTAACCCCCAACTCTGGAGGGAACCCGCTTTACTCCCCCCAGGATTGGGGGGCTGGGTGGGCTTCCGACCACTGCTGAGACCATTCTCGCTGCCTGGCTGAGTAGTAACTTCCAGAGAAACAAACCTTCCAGAAAGGTATCACGAAGCAGGAAGAGCTACCACACCAAGCAACCCAACGTAAGCCGGCGCTGGGCGAAGGCCTGTCCGTACCAGACATACGTCGGCGAGCAGGGTGGTTTCCCGACCGCTCCCCACTTACTCTCTACTTCCCGACTCCCACTCCCTCAATCGAGCCCCGCTTCGTGGCGCAGGAGTTCTACCTTGTCGGTGCGCTCCCAGGGCGCGTCAATGTCGTCGCGTCCGAAATGGCCGTAGGAGGCGGTGGCCTGGTAGATCGGCCGGCGCAAGTCCAGGTCGCGGATGATGGCCGCCGGTCGCAAGTCGAAATGCTGGTTGATCAGGTCGGTGATGCGCTCGTCGGAGATCTTCCCGGTGCCGTATGTCTCGACGCTGAGCGACAGTGGACGAGCCACGCCGATGGCGTATGAAACCTGCAACTCGAAGCGATCCGCGATGCCGGCGGCCACGATGTTCTTGGCGATGTAGCGGGCCATGTACGCGCCGGAGCGGTCCACCTTCGTGGGGTCCTTGCCGGAGAACGCGCCGCCGCCGTGCCGGGCCACGCCGCCGTAGGTGTCTACGATGATCTTGCGCCCCGTCAGGCCGGCATCGCCCAGCGGGCCACCGGTGACGAAACGCCCCGTCGGGTTTACATAGATCTTGGTCTGCTCGTCCAACATCCCGTTGGCCACGACGTACTTGATCACGCGGTTGATCAGATCGTCCCGGATTTTCTCCTGGGTCACGTCGGGGCTGTGCTGTGTGGAAAGGACGATAGTGTCGACTCGTTTTGGTACCCCGTGGCTATATTCGACCGTTACCTGGGACTTGCCATCGGGGCGGAGGTAGGGGAGCGTGCCATCGCGGCGCACGTGGGCCAACCGCTTGCAGAGATGGTGGGCGAGGGAGATCGAGAGGGGCATGTACTCCGGCGTCTCGTTGCAGGCAAACCCGATCATCATGCCCTGATCGCCGGCGCCGATGGCCTCGATCTCGTCGTCCGACATCTCGCCCCGCTTCGCCTCCAGCGCTTTGTCGACACCCAGGGCAATGTCTCTCGACTGTTCCTTTATGCTGACCACCACGCCGCACGTATCGCAGTCGAAGCCAAACTTCGCCCGCGTGTAGCCGATGTCGCGGGCAGTTTCGCGCGCCAGTTGGGCAATGTCCGCGTATGTCGATGTGGTGATCTCCCCCATGACCAGGATGAGGCCGGTTGTGGTAGCCACTTCGCAGGCGACGCGCGCGTCCGGGTCTTCCGCAATGATGGCGTCCAACACGGCGTCGGAGATCTGGTCACACATTTTGTCCGGGTGCCCCTCAGTGACCGACTCCGAGGTGAAGAACAGTCGGGGCGAGGTCATAAACGTGTTGCTCATGTGGATGCTCTCCTTCGTCATGTCCCAGCTTCCCAGGAGGCCAGGTACTTTTCTTGTTCGGGCGTTAGCGTGTCGATGGCAATGCCCAGGGCTTCTAGCTTCAATCGGGCGATCTCCGAGTCGATCTCCTCTGGCACCGCGTAGACCGTGCGTTCCAACTCCGGCCCCTGTTGCCGCATGTATTCGGCGCTGAGGGCCTGGTTGGCGAAGCTCATGTCCATGACGGAGGCGGGGTGTCCCTCGGCGGCGGCCAGGTTGACCAGCCGGCCCTCACCGAGCACGTGAATGCGGCGTCCATCGGGCAAGGTGTATTGGTCCACGAACTCGCGCACCCGCCGCACGCCGGTAGCCATTTCCCGCAAGGCCGGGATGTTGATCTCTACATCGAAGTGGCCAGAGTTGGCTACGATGGCGCCGTCTTTCATCGCCTCCATGTGATGGCGGTCGATCACGTGGATGTCTCCGGTCGCGCTGACGAAAATATCGCCAAGGGGAGCGGCAGTCAGCATTGGCATGGCGCGGAAGCCATCCATGTGCGCCTCCAGGGCCTTCAATGGGTCCACTTCGGTCACGATGACGTTGGCACCCATCCCCTGCGCGCGCATGGCGATTCCCCGGCTACACCAGCCGTAGCCGGCCACGACCAGCGTCTTGCCGGCCAGCAGGATGTTGGTGGCCCGGATGATGCCGTCCAGCGTAGATTGACCGGTGCCATAGCGGTTGTCGAAGAGGTGCTTGGTCATGGCATCGTTCACGGCGACGATCGGGAATTGCAAGGCTCCTTCTGCGGCCATAGCGCGCAGGCGGATGACGCCGGTGGTTGTCTCCTCGGTGCCGCCGATCATGTCGGCGATCAGGTCGGTGCGACTCTGGTGGATGGTGGAGACGAGGTCGGCGCCGTCGTCCATCGTGATCTGGGGCCGGTGGTCCAGCGCCACGTGGATGTGGCGGTAGTAGGTCTCGTTGTCCTCCCCCTTGATCGCGTACACGGGAATCTCCTCGTGGACGACGAGGGAAGCGGCGACGTCATCCTGCGTGGACAGCGGGTTCGAGGCACAAAGCACGACATCGGCCCCACCGGCGGCCAGGGTCATGGCCAGGTTGGCCGTTTCCGTGGTCACGTGCAGGCATGCCGATAGGCGCAGGCCGGCCAGCGGCGTCTCGCGGGCGAAGCGCTCGCGGATCAGGCGGGTGACCGGCATCTCTTGCGCCGCCCACTCGATGCGGTCGCGGCCTTTGTCGGCCAGCGACAGGTCCTTTACGTCGTAATCCGGGGTTGGCATCTACTCCTCCAGTTTTTCAAAGTAGGTGAAGTGCTTGAACTCCTCGTACCGGTCCAGCACTTCGTCCCAAGAAAGGGTGCGCAGCCGGTCCACGCTAAAATCCTCAACGGTGAACGAAGCGATCACGCTGCCGTGGACGATTGCCCGTCGCAGCGCGGCTTCGCTCACGTCTTCACTCTGGGCCAGGTGGCCCAGGAATCCGCCGGCGAACGTGTCTCCCGCCCCCGTGGGGTCCTTGAGCTTGGCCAGAGGATAGGCGGGAGCGAAAAAGAACGAAGAGGTGGGCGATGTTCCGTCAGCGTACATGGCGGCACCGTACTCGCCCTTCTTGACCACGACGGCGC
Organism: uncultured Ardenticatenales bacterium; assembly: GCA_964508275.1. Lineage (GTDB taxonomy): Bacteria > Chloroflexota > Anaerolineae > Ardenticatenales > JAADHH01 > CAZDTE01. The sequence continues at coordinate 1,900 of CAZDTE010000029.1, read as the reverse complement.
GCGGTCCCAGGCTCATAATGTGACGCGCCGCTTCCAGCAGACCAAACTGGCCAGAATACTGGCGCGCCTCTGCCTCGTTGACCAGCACGACATCCACTCGCTTCAGCACCTCGGTCAGGTCGTCTTTCTTGTAGTTGATCCAGTAGTTCATGGTGTCCAGAGCGACCAGCCTGGGGTTCCGGATCTGCCGCAGCACGTCCAGTTGTAGCTCTGGGTCTATGTTGGCCAGGAAGACGAACGGGGTCTGGCGAAATGCCTCCGGCAGGCGCGGGCGGAAGTCGGCGAAGACGTTTAGGCGCGTGTCCAGCGTGTGCGCCACGTTCAAGTCGTAGTCGTAGCGGCCGGCCCAGTGAAATGTCTCGCCGGGCACGGTCTGCAAGCCGGCCAGATCGATGTGGCGGCTACGCAGGAACTCGACATGTTCTTGATCGAAGTCCGTGCCCACGACGCCCACGAGCTTTACCGGCGCGTAAAGACTGGCCGCGGTCGAGAAGTACGTAGCCGAACCGCCCAGCGCGTCCTCCACCTGCCCGAACGGTGTCTGGACGGAATCGAGGGCCACGGAACCTACAACCAAAATGCTCATCTTGCGGCCTCACCCCCTTCTCGTGAAGAACGCTTGGCAACGAAGCGTTCCATCAGCCTGCAGCCTGGTGCAGGTTTTCCTCGAAGGGCGGTCGCACGATGCCGGCCTCCGTGACAATCGCCGTGACCAGACGGTGGGGAGTGATGTCGAAGGCCGGGTTGCGGGCCTGGACACCCTCCGGCGCGATGCGCACATCGCCGACATACAGCACCTCGTTCGGGTCTCGCTCCTCGATCGGGATTTCGGCTCCAGAAGGGGTGCGCAGGTCCACCGTGGAGGTGGGTGCTACGCAGTAGAAGGGCACGTTGTTGTCGCGGGCCACGCAAGCCAGTTTGTAGGTACCGATCTTGTTGACGACATCGCCGTTGGCGGCCACCCGGTCCGCCCCGACCATCACCAAGTCAACCTGACCAGAGGCCATGAAGTAGCCGGCCGCGTTGTCCGCGATCAGCGAGTGGGAGATACCCCAGCGCTGCAATTCCCACGTGGTTAGGTAAGCGCCTTGCAGTCGTGGGCGGGTCTCATCCACCAGGACGTGGATGCGTTTGCCTTGCACGTGGGCCGAGCGAATGGCGCCGAGGGCGGTGCCCCAGTCCACCGTCGCCAGCCCGCCGGTGTTGCAATGGTGCAGGATCGTGTCGCCGTCCTTGATCAAGGAAGCGCCGTTCGCTCCCATGCGTTGGTTGATCTCCACATCCTCGTCGGCGATGCGCTGGGCCTCGGCGACGAGGCTCGCCCGCGCGGCTTCCACGTCGCCGCCGGCCAGCGCCTCGGCCCTGCCCAGCATCCGCTCCACCGCCCAGCGCAGGTTGACGGCGGTGGGCCGCGCGTCCAGCAGCACGGCGGCGGCTTCCCGCAGATCGGCGAGCAGCCGGTCGCCGGTCGTGGCCTTGCTCTGTCGCGCCGCCAGAGCCAGGCCAAACCCAGCAGCCGCGCCGATGGCCGGTGCCCCGCGAATGTACATCTCCGTGATCGACCGGGCCACGTCGTGATAGTCGGCGAACTCCACAATCTCGAAGCGGTGGGGCAATAGGCGCTGATCGATCATCTTGACGACGCCATCGTCCCATTCGATTGTGCGCATCTGTTCTCTCCCCACGTGCTTCAGGATCTGGACAAAAAAAAGCCTCTCAAAATGAGAGAAATCGGTCCGTTCTCCCGCTGCCTGTGTTTGCTCATCGGCGCGACGAAACCGAGTCCGGAGTGGTTCGGCCAGTCGCGCCCACCGCGCCTGAATAGTATCACACCCATCCGCATTTGTCAAATGCCAGGTTGGACGGGGGTGTCCGTCACTTTTCTGCGTTTTGGGCGGGG
>CAZDTE010000028.1:0-29987 GCA_964508275.1 uncultured Ardenticatenales bacterium | reverse complement strand
TGAGGGAGGGAGATATCGTGCTGGGCGAGGACCTGCCTGTTCAGACAGGTGGTCTCCTGACCGAGCCCCGTCCTGTTCGCCTCGGTATCGAGATGCTTCTAGCAAGTACGCCCCGCGCAAAAAAACGACGGACACCCGTTCGTGACGAAGCCCGCAAAGTTGGCGTAACCTTTTCTTCAGATTAACGTTCTCTTAATGAATGTCTAAGTCGGCCTTAACCTCAGAGAGCCCGGGCCATGCTATCATGGTCACACGGATCCTGAGTGAGGGTCATGCGAAAACACTTGATAAGGAAGGAGAATTCCAATGAAGAGAACTACAGCACTGCTTTTGGCCAGCGCCCTGACGGCCTTCATCGTTGTGACGGTAACGGTGGTGGGGGCTATGGCCGGTTTCTTTGGGGAACGCTCGGCCTCGCGCGGAGCGGATTCGTTTGACGTGGTGGCTCAGGAGGTGGATCCGCAGGTTGTCGCTCTCCAGAATCAGTTGGCCGACCTGCGCCAGCAGATGACCGAGCGTGAACAGGTGTACCAAGACCGGCTGGCCGAAGCCCAGCGCGTGCGCGAGGAACGAGAGCAGGCGTACCTCGACCAGCTCAATAAACTCCAGGACCGCATAAAGGAACAGAACAACCAAGTGGCCGGATACAAAGCCCAAATCACCCAATTCCAACAGCGTGAACAGGTGTTCCAACAGAAACTGACCGAGGCGTACGATGCGATGAAGCAATTGGATGCCACCTACCGGGCCCAACTCGAGCAGGCAAACGCCCAGTTGCAACAGTTCTACGCTCAATACCAGTCACAAGGCGGCGGGGGTGGCGATGGGGGCGATCAGGTCCGCGACGCCGGCCAGCAGCAGGGCTCGCATCATGGCGACCGCGATCATGAAGGCCATGACGACGACCACGATGGCCACGGTGAACACGACGATGACTAGCGCAGGGAAGCTGGGTGAACGGCGTCTTCGAGGGGATGCCGTTCACCAGCACGCGCGACGGCGGCGGCAAGGAGCGGACTCGCGCCGCCACGGCAAGCCTGCCGGTGGGCGTACAGCGCGGCGACCGCAGCGGGAATCGGCCGCGCGCAAGGAAGCGGCCCGGATCCAAAACACGCTCGCCATCGGGATCGCCGGCTTCTTTATGGCTGGCTGGGCCTGGATCGGCCACCGGCAGGCGGCGGCCCAGGTCTTCGAGGATGTGGAGCCGGTGGTGACCGACCAGGCCTCGGCCATGCCCGTTGCCCTGGCCACCGAGCTTCTCACGCCGACGCCTACCCTGCCGCCTGTTCCTGCGCTGCCACCGCTGGAGCCAGTACCTACGGTGCCACCGGAACTCCTGTCGGATGCAGGCGCGGCCATGAGTGGTGGCACCGGTGCGCGGGATCTGACCAGCCTGGCGGCGGTTCAGCCCCTTGCGCCGGCGGCGCAACTCCCGTCCATGCCCGAGTTCGCGCCGCTGCCTGACATCCCGCAGCCACCGCCTCCTCCACCACCCCGGCGAAACCGGCACCGGCGTACCGGTGGCGGCGGCGGACCAAGTACGGGAGGTTCGTAGACTTGGCCCGGCAATGGCACACCCACTCGTTTCGTGCGATGAACACCGCGGTGGATATCTGGAGCTTCTGCGGTGATGACGGTACGCGGATGTTGGATCAAGCGGAACGGTTCTTTCGGCAGGTCGAGCGACGGATGAGCCGCTTTGACCGCTCCAGTGAGCTGAGCCGGCTGAACCGGGCGGCAGGCGGCGCGGTCCAGATCTCTGACGAGCTCTACGACGTGGTGGAGTTGGCGCTGGCCGCGGCCGAAGCCACCGGCGGCCTGTTCGATCCCACAATCCTTACCGCGCTGGAGGGAGCCGGCTACGACCGCTCGATTGATGCGTTGCGCACCGAGGGCGACCGGCTTCATCCGCACGGCAGCGGGGAAGGGACGATCGGCGGCGGCACGTACCGGGATATCCGCATCTGGAACCAAGGGCCCCGCCCAACGATCTGTCTCCCCAAAGGGGTGCGTTTGGACCTGGGCGGAGTGGCGAAGGGCTGGACTGTGGATCGGGTCGTGGATCGGCTTGCGCCGCACGGGCCATGTTTGGTAAACGCGGGGGGAGACCTCTACGCCCACGGTGCACCGCCCGGGGATGTGGCCTGGACGGTCGGCGTGGAGGATCCCCTCGATGGCGGGCGGGACGTGGCTGTGCTCGCCCTGCGGGATCGGGCGGTGGCGACCTCGTGCCGGACGAAGCGGCACTGGGTGCAGCATGGACAGCCCCAGCACCACTTGATCGATGCGCGGTTGGGCCGGCCAGCGGAGAGCGACCTCCTTTCCGTAACCGTCGTGGCCCCTCGTGTCGCCCTGGCAGAAATACACACCAAGGCTGTCTTTATACTCGGTGCGGAAGCCGGCTTTGCCTACCTCGAAAGACAGCCACAGATCGCGGGACTGCTCGTGCGCCAAGACGGAAGACTGCTCATTTCTTCCCGCATGAGCCGATACATCAATGACGAGGAGACGATCAAATGATCGGCGAACAGACTGTGCAGAAGGAGGCGGTGGGCAACATCGCCGTCATGATAGTCGGCATCACGCTTGGCATCGGGATCGCCCTGGCCATGCTGGCCTTGCTGCTGGTCGTGAGGCAGCCGGGTTTCGGGCCGGGTCTCTATGCTTTGGGGGCAACGGTGCGCGGGGCATCTCCGCCGCTGCCGGGCGCGCTGGCCCGCGAGGCTCGGACGTGGGGCCTGATCGGGCGAGAGGGCGAGGGGGTGGCGGCCTTCTGGTACATGTCGCGCTCTGCCGGCATCATCAGCTACGTCCTGCTGTGGGGATCTGTCGCCTGGGGCCTGGTTGTTAGCACGAAGATACTGGACGGGGCCGTCCGCCGGCCATCCGCCTTTGCCTGGCACGAGCAACTCTCACTGGCGGCGTTGGCCGTGGGGGCCTTTCATGCCGTGGTGCTGATGGGCGACCGGTTCATCAGCTTCTCCTGGAAGGACATCCTCATCCCGTTCGCTGCCTCCTACGAACCGGTTGCCGTTGGGCTGGGCATCGTCGGGTTCTATGTGGCGGCGCTGGTGACGGGCAGCTTCTACGTGCGCAACCGCATCGGCGCGCGCACCTGGCGCAAACTCCACTACATGACGTTTGTCGTGTACATCCTGGTGACACTACACGGTTTCGCCATCGGGTCCGACACCCAATCCCTTCTCATGAAACTGGTCTACCTGGGCAGCATGTCAGTCATCCTGTTCCTCGTCTACTACCGCCTCTTGACGGCCGGCGCAGATCCGGTACGCCGGCCTCGATCTCGCGGCGCAGAGTCCCGAACGCTCGCGCCCCAGCCACATACCGTTCCGGCGTACGTTCCGAGCCAGCACCAACGACCACCGTCGAGTAGCCGGTGACGGAGCGACCGCATGGGGGGGGGAGTGAACGCCCCCGCCGCCCCCAATTCTGGGGGAGCACATGCCCCCCAACGTTGGGGGGTCAGGTCTGGTTCGAATCAAGCAGCTTTCGGAGCCATCACGCCCGGCCGCCGAAACCCTCGTTGTCCGTGAAAAGCCATTCGCGTTTCTGGTTTTGGTGAGAATGTGGTAGAATAGGGTCGGCACTCACCAGGAGGAATCAGATCGTGATCATAGAGGAAACGTTCTCAACCATGCCGGGCTATCGGGCCTGTGGCATCGCTTGTGGCCTGCGCAAACTGGAAGGCGACCCGGACCTGGCCCTCATCGTCAGCGATGGCCCTTGTTCGGCAGCCGCTCTGTTCACACGGAACCGGGTGCAGGCCGCACCCGTCCTATTCGACAAGGCGCTGTTGTCTAGCAACCGGGGGCAGGTGCAGGCCGTGGTCATCAATGCCGCTATCGCCAACGCCTGCACCGGCGAGCAGGGCATGCGTGACGCGGAGGAAACGGCCCGCCTGACGCGGCAAGCTCTGACCCTGCCCGATGACGATGCTGTGTTCGTTATGTCCACCGGCGTGATCGGAGTGCGGCTGGATATGGACAAGGTGGCGACCGGCGTGAAGCAGGCCGCACAACGTTTGGCCCGCGACGGCTGGCCGGCCGCCGCGCAGGCCATCATGACCACCGACACGCGACCGAAGATGGCCATTGCCCGATACGGCCGGCCGCACAGCGAAACACCCATCACCGTTGCGGGCATCGCCAAGGGAGCCGGCATGATTCACCCGGACATGGCCACCATGCTGGCCGTCATCGCCTCCGATGCGACCGTGGGGCCGAGGCTGCTGCGCGAAGCGCTGCGCCGGGCGAACCAAGTCAGCTTCCGCTGCCTGACCGTTGACGGCGACACCAGCACGAACGACACGGTCATCGCCCTCGCCAACGGCGCTGCCGGCGCCACCCCCATGCGCGACCCGGCGGACCCGGCTTTCGCCGCGTTCTGCGAGGCGGTGACGCGGGTCTGCCAAAGCCTGGCGCAGCAGATCGCCTGGGACGGGGAGGGAGCCACAAAGCGCGTGACCGTGTGGGTGACCGGCGCGCGAGATTCCGACTCGGCTCGTCGCGTGGGGCGCACCATCGCCTCATCGCCGCTGGCCAAGACGGCCCTCTACGGCTGCGACGCGAACTGGGGCCGGGTGCTCGCCGCGGCGGGACGCGCCGGTGTGCCCTTCGATCCGGCCCGCCTGAGCTTGAGCATAGGGCAGCCGGGGCAAGCGCCGCTGGAACTGGTGCGGCACAGCCAGCCGTGCCAGGCCGACGAGGACCGGGCCCACGAGATCGTCTCCGGCAAGGAGATTCTCTTGCACCTGGACTTGGGCACCGGGCCAGATGAGGCCACCGTCTGGACGTGCGATCTGTCCCACGAGTACGTAAGCATCAATGCGGAGTATCGAACCTGACCGCCAGGGATGAAAATGTACTCGCTCGCCGAAGGTCTCCCGACCGGGGCGAACTAGACAGGGCTCGGTCAGGAGACGCCTGCCCGCAGGGCAGGTGCCTGCCCTGCGGGCGGAACTGCAAACGATGAACGATGAAGGGGTTCCCGAAACGCGCAAAACGCAGTACGCATTACGTATACACGCAACCCGAAACTCGAAACCCAAACCCCGTCGTCTTCTTCCAGAACGGAAAGGAGCAACTGATGTCCCGTTGTCCGAGTTGTCAGAAGAGCAACCTGCCCGGTCGATTCACCTGCACGCAATGTGGCGCAAGCCTCCAGCCAGCCAGCGCCGCGGTCGAGGAGAATTTGCCCCCGACGCTTTGCAGCGGTTGCGGGCTGCTCAATCCGCCCCGCGCGTTCTTCTGCGACAACTGTGGAAACCAGTTGGGAGTCCGCGATGAGTGCTCCTAAGAGTCTGCAAGTCGCCTTTCAGGGTGCTCGGGGAGCCTACAGCGAGGCCGCCGCCATTGCCTACTTCGGCGAGGACCAGATCCGGTCGATCCCCTGTCCCTCGTTCGACGATGTCTTCCAGGGAGTAGAGAGCTACCGCTGGGAACGAGGAATCGTGCCGATTGAAAACTCGCTGGCGGGCAGCATCCATCGTAACTACGACTTGCTGCTGCGTCACGACCTGCAAATCGTTGGCGAGCAGTACCTGCGCATCGTACACAACCTCATTGCTCTGCCTGACGTTCGCCTGGACAATGTCCGGCGTGTATATTCCCATCCCCAGGCACTCGATCAGTGCGAGAGCTGGTTGGATAAGAGCTTGCCCCAGGCCGAGCGCGTCCCCACCTACGATACCGCCGGCAGCGCAAAACGGTTGAAGGAGCAGGGCGATGACGACGCGGCGGCCATCGCCAGCGCCCAGGCCGCACACGTCTATAACCTGCCCATCCTCGCCACCGGAATCGAAGATAACGCGGAGAACTACACACGTTTCCTGATCCTGGGCCGCGAGCCCTTTGCGGCCGGCGAAGACGCGAAAACAGCGATCGTGTTCGCGTTGAAGAACGCGCCCGGCGTGCTCTTCAAGGCACTTAGTGTGTTCGCCCTACGGGACATCGATTTGACCAAGATCGAATCGCGCCCGGTAAAAGGCCAACTCTGGCAGTACTTCTTCTACATGGATTTCATTGGGAACATGCAGGAAGAACGTTGCCAAAACGCACTGCGCCACTTGCAGGAGATCGCGACGTATCTCCGGGTACTCGGCTCCTTTCCTCGCGCACGACAGGTGAATGACGAACAACGAGTGGAGGGGATGGAATAAGGAGTCGGGAGCAGGGACTATGGGGTCTGGAGCAGTAGCCAGGGAGGATGGCACACAGAGATCATACCCTGTGCTTCTTCGTGCCCTGCTTCTCACGCTCGCCCTCGCCAGTGTCGGATTCTGGTTCTTTCTGCTGCGCGACCTGCCCGATCCGCGAACGATTCCGATCCGGCAAACCGGCCCAACCACCAAGATCTTCGACCGCAACGGCCACCTGCTATACGAGGTCCTCCCTCCGGAAGGAGGAAAACGCACACCGCTCCCCGTGGGCCGGTTTCCCAGGTCGTTGCAACTGGCCACGGTGGCTACGGAGGATGCGCACTTCTACAGCAACGCCGGCATCGATATGCGTGGTATCGTGCGGGCCGCCTGGGCGAACCTGCGGGCCGGGCGCGTCGTCGCCGGCGGTAGCACCATCACGCAGCAGGTGGCCCGTGAGTTGCTCCTCTCGCCGGCCGAGCGTCGGCAGCGAACCCTGCGCCGCAAGCTGCGTGAAGCGATCCTGGCGCTTCGCCTTACCCAAATCTACAGCAAGGACGATATTCTGGCCCTCTACCTGAACCACACCTACTACGGTCATCTGGCTTTCGGCGCCGAAGCTGCCGCCCAGACTTACTTCGGCAAACATGTCTGGGAACTGGACATGGCGGAATCGGCGCTGCTCGCCGGATTGCCGCAGGCACCCGGACTCTACGATCCGTTCACGGACCTGCCCGCCGCTCGCACGCGTCAGAAGGATGTGCTCCGCCTGATGGTGCAGAACGACTTTACTACCGAGGCGGAGACAACTTCGGCGAACGAAGAACCGCTGTACTTCACGTCGGTCCCCTTCCCTATCCACGCACCCCACTTCGTCATGTACGTTCTGACTGCACTCGAGGACCGCTACGGCCCCGACGCGCTGGTGCGGGATGGCCTGCGTGTGACCACGACGCTTGACCTGGACCTGCAGGAGGCGGCGGAGCGGATCACGCGTCGCCATCTGGAGCGCCTGGCGCGTCGTGACGAAAGCGAACCGGTCCATCATGTCCAGAACGCAGCGCTGGTGGCTCTGGACCCCCAGACCGGACAGATCCTGGCCATGCTGGGCAGCCCAGACTACTTCGATCCCGACATCAGCGGGGCCGTGAACGCTGCGCTCTCCTTGCGCCAACCCGGTTCTGCGATCAAGCCGGTCACCTACGCGACGGCGTTCGATCCGGCGGCGGGCGACTTCGCCCCGTATACGCCGGCGACCGTGCTCAACGATGTGCCGACCACGTTCATGACCCGCGAAGGCACACCGTACCAGCCCTACAACTACGACCGGCGCTATCACGGGCCCCTGGCCTTGCGTGATGCGCTGGCCACGTCCAACAATGTCATCGCCGTCAAAGTCCTGGACCACGTGGGCATCGAGGCGATGGCGGCTGCCGCACGCCGTTTGGGCATCACCTCCTGGCGGCGGCCAGAGCGCTACGGTCTGACGTTGACACTCGGTGGGGCCGAGGTCAGCTTGCTGGACCTGACAGAAGCGTATGCTTCCTTCGCCGCCGCCGGCGTCCACCACGAACCGGTCGCACTGATGGAGGTAGCGAACGCAGACGGGGACTCGATCTACGAATGGACACCATCCCCCGGCCGCCAAGCCGTAGCGCCGGAGATCGCCTTCCTGATCACCGACATTCTGGCCGACAACACGGCCCGGGCACCCGCTTTTGGTGAGGCCAGTGTCCTCCGCCTGGATCGCCCGGCGGCGGCCAAAACCGGCACCACAGGCGATTGGCGCGACAACTGGACGTTGGGCTACACACCGGGCCTGGCCGCCGGCATCTGGGTCGGGAACGCCGACGCGTCCCCCATGGTTGGTGTCTCCGGCGTGGCCGGCGCCGGCCCGATCTGGCACGACTTCATGTTGGAGGCGCTGGCGGACCGGCCTAAACAGCCCTTCACCCAACCGGATGGCTTGGTGAGAGAGGAGGTGTGTGTGGTGTCAGGACGGCTGCCCACTCCCCTCTGCCCACAGCGCCGCCGGGAATGGTTCACCGCCGGTACAGCTCCGACCGACTACGACGATTCCTACCGCGTTGTGGAGATCGACGCGGCGAGCGGGCTGCTGGCTTCCTCGGCATGCCCGGACCAGGTGGTCGAGCGGACATTCCGCACCTACCCGCCAGAAGCGCGCGATTGGGCGCGGCGACAGGGCATCCCGCAGGTTCCGGGGAAGAGCTGCGATGCCCAGGTTCCCCGTTACGGGGACGCCGAACAGCAGATCGCGGTTGAGCAGGGCCTGGTCATCACCAGCCCGCCGCCCAACGCCGAGTTTCGCATCAGCCTGAGCTTGCCGCGAGAGGCGCAGAGTATCCCCCTGGAGGCGCATTTCGCCGGCGGCTTCCGCGCGGTCGCCGTAACGTTCCTGATAGATGACCAACCTACAGCCACATTCAACGAGACACCGTACCGTTCGCTTTGGCCGCTGCAGCCGGGTGAGCACGGCTTCCAGGTCACCGCCGTGGATGCGGCGGGGAACCGTCTGGAGAGTGGGGCCGTGCATTTCCTGGTCGTGGAGGGCTGAGGCCTGGCTCAGTAGACAACTCACGCCCGATTTGCCTTTCAACCCGATGCTAGGTATAATCATGGCGGTGGCCGGTGAGCGGTCAACCAGAACCCGAAACCGAAAACGAGGGACTCGAGATACGGAACTTGCCTGTGTCTAGGAAATGGCCGTTGCGCTGGGCAGCTCGTCTTTCTCTGCTGGGCGCGATCCTTACCCTTTCGCTGGCCAGCTATCTGGCCTACGTTTTGGTGCGTGACACACCGGTTCTCTCTGGCGCGGGTCAGCCTAGAGCTACGGCCAGCCCCTCGACGGTACCACCTTCACCCACTCCCAGCCCGACGCCGACGCTGGTGCCCACGCCGACACCGACACCCGGCCCGCCGAAGATCGGGGTTGTGGCCGGGCACTGGCAGAATGACTCCGGCGCCATTTGCGAAGACGGCTTGCAGGAAGTGGAGATCAACCTGGATGTGGCCCGCCGGGTGGTGGCCCTACTCCGGCGTGCAGGCTACGACGCCGAGGTGTTGGCCGAGTTTGCCCCCCAGCTGAATGGCTATCAGGCCGCGGCCTTCGTGGCCATCCACAGTGACTCCTGTCTGAACATCACGGAGGCCACCGGCTTCAAGGTGGCGCGAGTCACCAACAGCGCGGTGCCGCACGAGGAAGACTATCTGGTTGCTTGCCTGTGGTCCGAGTATAGCAGGGCGACCGGCCTGGCTCCTCATACCGGCAGCATCACCTCCGACATGCGCCAGTATCATGCGTTTCGCCGGATTGCCCCGGAAACGCCGGGGGCGATTATCGAGCTAGGGTTCATGTATCACGACCGGACGTTGCTGACCAAGCACGCAGACAAGGTGGCCGCCGGCGTAACCAGCGGGATTCGCTGCTTTGTCGAGCAGACCCTTCCACCACCAGAGACCAACTGACCCCGGCAGCGACAGTATCGGCGCTTGCCTCGAATACAGTAACCAGATGCCGGCAGTCAGTAGTCAGGTGGGACCGTTGGGCGAACGTCTCCTGACCGAGCCCATTGACGAATCAGTGAATGTGTCACGCAACGCAGTACGAAACACGAAGCAGGTCTGATAATACACCGTATAACACAAACTCTATAGAGACGGTACGCATCGTTCACGCCGCACGCTCGACGCGTTTGCATCCTTCGTGCTGCGCACACACGCGCTCACGGGTGCCACATTGAGAATAGGCGAATCAGCGAATGGCCCACCTGGCAATGGAAGACCGAGCAACTAATGCTCGGCTCTTGCCATAAGGGCCTCGAGCAAGTTCATGGGCACGGGGAAAATGGTTGTTGTGTTCTGGTCCACGCCGATCTCGGTCAGCGTCTGCAGATAGCGCAACTGCATGGCCCCCGGCGAAGCGGAGATAACCTCCGCAGCGTGGGCGAGCGCCTCGGCGGCCTGATCCTCACCCTGTGCGTGGATGATCTTGGCCCGTTTTTCGCGCTCGGCTTCGGCTTGCCTGGCCATGGCCCGCTGCATGCTCGTGGGTAGCTCCACATCCTTCACCTCGACCAGACTGACCTTGATACCCCAAGGCTCGGTCTGCTCGTCAATGATCTGCTGGAGCTTGTGGTTGATTCGCTCGCGGTGGGAGAGCAACTCGTCCAGGTCAGACTGACCAAGCACGCTCCGCAGTGTGGTTTGGGCGATCTGGAACGTGGCCCGTTGGAAGTCCTCCACCTGCACAATGGCATCTTCCGGCACCACGATCCGGTAGTAGGCCACGGCGTTCACCTTCACGGTGACGTTGTCTCTGGTGATTGCCTCCTGCGCCGGCACATCCAGCGTGATCACGCGCAAGTCTACCTTGATTATGCGGTCAACGATGGGGATGATGAAAAACAAACCCGGGCCTTTGGCTCCGACCAGCCGCCCCAGCCGGAAAATGACGCCGCGTTCATACTCCTGGACGATCTTGATCGCCGATCCGAGGAAGACGAACAGGATGAGCAGCAAAAGCCCACCAGCTGTCGATAGGTCGGCAAGGAATCTGAAGAGTTGCATGGTAAGCGATCCTCCTTTATAATATGTGTGTCCATCACGATGTGCGTCAGGCGATTCCGGAACAACCCATCCCTTTCGGCGCAGCGGGTGAAACGTGAGCGGTTGTCACCGTGTGTGCCGAGGGCCTGGTGACTGACGGTTGCTTCGCGGCCGACGCGCGTCGTTCGACGTTGCGCGCTTCATAATGAGATTATAGCGCAAGGGAACAGAAAAGGCAATGTCACACCCTTCGGGAACGGAACGCCGAAAGCACGATCACCTGCGCATCGTCTTGGAGGAGGACGTACGCGCTAGGGGCATCACGACCGGCTTTGAGCGACTGCGGCTGCCGCACCGGGCGTTGCCGGAACTGGACGCTCGCGCAATCGACATGACGACGACCGTCTGGGGCCGTTCGCTGCGTGCGCCATTTCTGATCAGCTCGATGACGGGGGGGACGGCGGAGGCTGGGGAGATCAATCGCCGCCTGGCCGAGGCCGCGCAGGAACTCGGCATCGGCATGGGCCTGGGCTCCCAACGCGCCGCCATCGAGGACTCTTCGCTCGCGGAAACATACCGCGTGCGTAGCGTGGCTCCCGACGTGCTGTTGTTCGCGAACCTGGGTGCCGTGCAACTTAACTACGGCTACGGCCCGGACGAGTGCCTCCGCGCCGTAGACATGATCGAGGCGGATGCGCTGATCCTGCACTGCAATGCGTTGCAGGAAGCGGTGCAACCGGGCGGCAACACGAACTTCGCCGGCCTACTGGCCAAGATCGAGCAGGTATGCCAGGCATTGCCAGTACCCGTCATCGCGAAGGAGGTGGGCAACGGGGTCGATGGCGAGGTGGCCCGCCAACTGGCCGATGCCGGGGTGGAGGCCATTGACGTGGCCGGAGCCGGCGGCACGAGCTGGAGCGAGGTGGAGAGTCACCGACAGGAGGACAGCCGAGGGGTTACCGTCGCACGCGCGTTCGCCGGCTGGGGCCTGCCCACGGCCGAAGCGATCCGGCAGGTGCGCGATGCCCTGCCAGACATCCTGGTGATCGGCAGCGGCGGCATCCGCTCCGGCGTGGACGCCGCCAAAGCGATCGCCCTTGGCGCGGACTTGGTGGGAACGGCAACACCCATGCTGTCACCGGCGATGGATTTGGCCGCAGCGGTCGTGGAACGGTACACCGTCTTCATCAAGCAACTCCGTGTGGCCATGTTCTGCACCGGCGCGGCGGACCTGACGGCTCTGCGTGGGGTTGCAGTGGTGCACAATGCTAATGAACAAGCTTGATAGCTGGCTGCTTGACCAGGTAACCAGAAGTGAGTTCTTCCACCAAGAAGAAAGTGTGTATCAGGTCAGTCTCGACAATCGGGCGACGAGGAGGTAGCTATGGTTGAGCAAACAGCCGGGCCTGCATTGCCACAGGCGATCAATGAATCGAGCGCGTTTTACCGGACGAAACTCCCGATAGGGCATACGAGAACTTGTGACTGCAAACCGAACCACCTGAATTGCATGACAGCAAAGGAATGGCTGAAATCCCAGATCGGGGTTTGGCAGTTCTCCTACGAAGGTAGGGATGTTCGGGACAAGAAGGTCCATCCAGCTACATTTCCACTTTCGTTGGCAAGGCGTGTAGTTGAACTCTTCACTCATGCGGGAGAGTTGGTTCTTGACCCGTTCGTCGGCAGTGGGACAACCTTGGTTGCTGCGCAGGACCTAAGCCGGAATGCAGTCGGGGTTGACTTGATGGAGGAGTACATTGCGGCCTGTCACCAACGACTTGCCACCAACAATCTTTTCAACCTGGCGCAACAAATCACGGTTCAAGACGATGCCAGGAACATTCCAGCCTACCTTGAACCTGAAACCGTGAGCCTGATCTGGACTTCGCCGCCCTACGCGAACCTGTTGAATAGGGAGAGGAAAAACAAATCGCGGCGCGATCGGAAGAATGAGCAACTTGGCAGGGTGGAGCAGTACTCACAGGATCCACGAGATCTAGGTACAATGTCTTTGGAGCCATACACACGGGCAATGGGAGACATTTTCGAAGGGCTACTCCCCTCACTTCGCCCAAAAGCCCACTGTGTCATCAATGTCCCGGATATGTGGTGGGAGAATCAGCGAATCACCATTCACGTAGCTTTGGTCCAGGAGCTTCGAAAGCGGGGATATGAGTTGAGAAACACAATCATCTGGGATAGGACCAACATCGTCAATCGTGTGGGAATATTCGGATGGCCCAGTAACTACATCACGATGGGAACTACCTTTGAGTACCTGCTCGATTTCTGGCGGCCTGCGTAGCGTGTGCAAGTGGAGAGGTTGAAAGCACGATGAGAGTCTTTTCGAAGCAACAACTCATTGACGAACTGATACGGGTTCGCGATATGGGTTGGATTCCCAACGCACGGCCAGGGAACCCGGGCGGGATTGGCAACACGCTTGAAGACCTTCTTGGTATTGAGGAAAACAACCTCCCTATTCCAAATGCTGCTGAATGGGAACTCAAGACGCAACGGGCGGGGTCAACATCGTTGACAACAATGTTTCACATGGAGCCTTCGCCACGCGCCTTCCGATTCGTGCCCCGAATACTCCTTCCAAAATATGGCTGGTCACATGCTCAAGCCGGCAAGAAGTATCCAGAGAACGAAATGAGTTTCCGCCAGACGATTCACGGGCAAGCGAGGAGCAACCGTGGCTTCAAGATCGTCATAGACCGTGACACTCGAAGGGTATTGGTTTCGTTCGATGCAGATTCGGTAGACCCCCAACATGCTGATTGGCTGACCTCCGTTGAGAAACGGGCAGGTATAGGCGAACTCGATCCACAGCCGTATTGGGGATTTGATGATCTGTACCACAAAGCCGCAACCAAACTGCTCAACTGATTCTACATTCAAGCTGATGTCAAGAGACGACAAGGACGGGAGTTCTTCCACTACAACAAGATCCTGATCCTGGAGGGACTGAGCTCCGACAGATTCTTTGAGGTACTAGAAGCAGGCAGTCTGCTGGTAGACTTTGATGCCCGAACAGGACACAATCATGGAACGAAGTTCCGACTGCGCCAGAACGCACGGCCAGGACTTTATGCACGCATTCGGGAAATATAGACTAAGGGGTCCTTGCGATGACGACAACCTTCACCGAATCGGAATTCATGATCGCGCAGTGCGCGCGGCTGATGCACAACGGGGAGACCGCCTTCATCGGCTACGGAATGCCACAGATCGCGGCCATCCTGGCCCAGATGTACCACGCACCGGACCTGGTGCAGGTCTATGAGTTCGGCGCCATCGGGCCGCAGCCGAGCACGCCGTTTGTGCGCATGACGATGGGCGGGCCGAGCAACTGCTTCCGCTCGCTGGCCTGGACGAACATGAACACAATCTTTGCCCATGCCGGCGCCGGTTACCTCGATGTCGGCGTGCTCGGCGCCAGCCAGATCGATCCGTTCGGCAACGTGAACTCGACCGTGATCGGTGACTACGACCGCCCCAAACGCCGCTTCCCGGGCAGCGGCGGGGGCAACGAAGTGGCGTCCCTGTGCTGGCGCATCATCGTCATCATCATGCACGAGCAGCGCCGCTTCGTCGAGAAGGTGGACTTCATTACCTCACCCGGCTATCTGGACGGCACGGCCGGTGCCCGCGAGCAGGCCGGCCTGCCTCGGGACACCGGGCCGTATCGTGTGGTCACGTCGCGCGCCCTCTTCGGCTTCGCGCCGAACCGGCGGATGCAATTGCTCGGCGTGCTACGCGGGTTCACCGTCGAGGAGGTGCTCGCCGAGATGGGTTTCGCGCCGGAGGTGGCCGATGAGGTGGCTGTCCTCGAGCCGCCGACCGAGCGGGAACTGCACTTGCTGCAGGACGTGATTGATCCCAGCGAGGCCATCATCGGACGTGGCGCTGTTTTGGAGGTGGCATAGGGCGGGGGGTGAAAGCAGATGACAGACGAACGCGTTACCCTGGAAGAAGAGAGCGGCAAGCTGCTGCGTGAGCAGGGCCTGACTCTGGCGGTGGCGGAGTCGTGTACCGGCGGCCTGCTGGGACACTGCATCACCGAGGTCGCGGGAAGCTCCAACTACTTCCTGGGCGGCATCATCTCGTACTCGAACGAGGCAAAGGAGAAGTTGCTGGGCGTGCGGCACGAAACGTTGCTGGCACAAGGAGCCGTCAGCGAGGAGACGGCCCGCGAGATGGCCCAGGGTGCTCGCCGCGTGCTCGGCAGCGACCTGGCTCTGGCGATCACCGGGGTCGCCGGCCCGGGCGGCGGCACCGCCGAGAAGCCAGTCGGCTTCACCTACGTCGCGCTGGCCGACGCCCGCGGGGAAATCGTCGAGCAGCACACTTGGCCCAATGGCCGATCCGGCAACAAAGCCCATTCCGCCGAGGCGGCGCTCCGCCTGTTGAAATCGTATCTGACTCAGAGGATCGCTTCATGAACTCACGACCAACGCGGCATCACGTCGGCTTCGTTTTTCTGCTCGCCATCGCCCTGGTGGCTGGAGCGTGGCTCGTGAACGGCAGTAGACATGAACCGGCTGCTGCTGCGGGCCAACAGCTCTTGTTCTACCACGTGGATCGGAGCGCTGTGCCCTCTTGGATCCGCGACGCCGACACCACCTTCCTGGTTTCGGTCGGCATGGCCGATGTCATCACCGTCGTCGCTGATGGACAGGCGATCCCGTACGACTACGATTTGGCGAGCGGCCAGGTCGCTTTCACCACCGCCGGGTCCGAGCTGGCCATCTACGTGGGCAGCCAGTCTGCGCCTGCGGAGGAGATCGGCGAGATCACGGTGGCTCCGCTGCGCGACAACAAGCGCTGGGCCTACAGCCTGACGATGGATGACGGGTTCCTGAATCAACGAACGATCGGCACGCGCTACCTGGGCCGCTTCGGCTACCGGGCGGCCTCGGCAGTCGAAGGCCACTGGATGGATGAGGACGGCAGTGAGTGGGGCTACATGCAACCGGACGATGTGCGCGCGCTGCGCGCAGCCGGTTGGAGCATCTTCAACCACTCCTACGCCCACTTCTCTGCTGACGCGATTGCCGATCATCTGGGAGATGTGCAACGTGCCCAACAGGTCTTGGCGCGCGAACTGGATGGATACGTCCCGTTGGCCTTCACTGTCCCCCGTGCCGAGGACACGAACCCAGGCTACGGGACCGCCATTGACGCGAACGCCGACCAGCTCGGCATCCATCTGGTTCAGGAGAACGGAGAAAACCTAGAAGCGCGGACAAATGTGGCCTCTCCCTTGACTTACGCTGTAGATGTGTTGCACATCGGGCGTGACACGGTCGAGAATGCGGAAAGCCACTTTGCAAAGGCTCACGATTCCCCGGCACCCGTATGGTTAAGCCTGCACACCCACGGCGTGCTGGATACCTGCCGCCCCCAACGCAACGGTGGGACATGGGAAACACAGGAATGGGTAGGCAGCACGACCGAGCATCTCTACCAAACCTATGGGGCGGCCGGCACCGACGAGGTTTGGGTGGCGCCGGCGGACGAGGTGTTGCAGTACCTAGTGCTACGCGATCACATCACCGTAACCCGCACCTTCCCCGGCGCACCGCCCACCCTGGAACTGCAACCGGTCACGCGCACGAAAACCCTGTTCCTGCAAGAGGGGAAGGCTGGGTACGCCGGCACGTTGGCCGCGAAGATCGATGCGTGGCATCAAACGACACCGGCTGCGGCCCAACTCACGTTGCGCGCCGAGCGTGTCTACAACGGTCTGTTGCGCTTTGAGTTGCCGTCCCTCCCGCCCGGCGCCCAGATCTCTCGCGCCGCGCTGAGCGTCTACGCTCTCGATCACTCGAATTCCAATGTGGTTTGGGTGGAGGCCTATCCGCTGCGACGCAATTGGCTTCCTGACGAGGCCACCTGGCTTCAGGCTGCCACCGACAACGCTTGGGGTGAACCTGGCGCTGCCGATCCGGAGAACGATCGCGCGCCAGAGCCGACCGACCGGCGAGGATTCCAGCAGTGCAGCGACACGCCGGGGGAATGGTACACGCTCGATGTGAGCGCGGCCGTGCGGGATTGGGCGACGAAGCCGGCCAGCAACCACGGCCTGCTCCTTGAGGCCACTTCGACCTCCACCGAGATCGCGCTGGCCAGCCCCACGTACTGGGACGTGGCGCTGCGCCCCAAGCTCCTGGTGACGTACTCGTACCCGGAACAGCCTTTCTGGCCCGTGCTCACCCCCACCGCCACGTCAACGGCCACGCCATCCGCCACCCCATCGGCCACGCCGACCGCGACACAGTCCCCAACGCCAACGGCGACGGCGACTCCCGTGCCCGGGCCGTTCTCGCACCTCCCGTCACTCTCCGACCGTTTCGGCGTGGGCGTCAACGGGTCGTATGGCCACATCGAGGATTACGACGTGGCCAGCCTGAAGACCGGCTGGTACTCGAACTGGAAGACCGGGGTGGCCCCTGCCCTGCCCGGCCTGGACTACGTGCAGGTCATCGCCGCCAAGCCCTCGGCCTACCCACCGGACTGGGCGAGCCTGGCCACCGCAGTGCACATAAACGCCGACACGCTGTGGATCGTGGGCAACGAACCGGAAGGCGTCTACGGCCAGGGCGAGCGAACGCCGGCGGAGTACGCGCGGATCTACCACGACCTGTACACGTTCATCAAGAACATTGACCCCGATGCCGTGGTTGCCATCGGCGGCGTGATCGAGCCAACGCCGCTCCGGCTGCAGTGGCTGGACCAGGTGCTGGCGAACTACCAGAGCCTGTTCGGCGAGCCGATGCCAGTAGACGTGTGGAACATCCACGTGCAGATTCTTCAGGAGCAGCGGGGGGGCTGGGGCGCGGCCATCCCGGCCGGCTTGCCGGACGATCACGGCCGCCTGTACAGTGCCCAAGACAATGCCGATCCCAACATCTTCCGGACACTGGTGCAGGAGTTCCGCCAGTGGATGAAGGCCCGGGGTTTCCAGGACAAACCGCTGATCATCAGCGAATATGGCGTGCTGATGCCGTACTGCTTCCTGGCCGACGAGCCCGACTGTGCCCAGGACCTGAACGCCAGTGTCTCCGGTCGCCAGCAAGTCAAGGACTTTATGACCCAGACGTTCGCGTTCCTGCTCAACAGCAAGGACAGCACCGTCGGGTATCCCAAGGATGAGGGCCGGCTGGTCCAGCGTTGGCTGTGGTACAGCCTGAACGAAAAGCCGTACGACGTCAACACCGGCCTGGGCTTCAGCGGCGGCCTCTTCGATTGGCAGACGGGAGAGATGACCGAGTTCGGGCAGGTCTTCTCCGACACGGTGGTGCCGTTGGCTACGCCGTACGTGGACCTCACGTTGCGCGGGTTCGAGGTCAGCCCGGACACGGTGACGCCGGGCCAGCCGGTTACGTTCACGCTGCACGCCCGCGTGGCCAACCGTGGGGAGACACCGGCCGCGAACATGCGCGTGCGCTTCTGGGACAGCGATCCCGACGCCGGCGGCCAGCAGATCGGCAGCGACCAGATCATCGGCGAGACGCTGTGGCGCTACGGCCCGGGCGCGGACGTGACCATCACCTGGCCCAACCAGACGCTGGGGCCGGGCCAGACCCTGGCGATCTACGCTGCCGTTGACCCGGACGACAGCGTCGTCGAAGCGCTGGAGGACAACAACCGCCTGCGTCGCCGGGTTTGGGCACCGCACGTCCACATCTTCTTGCCCCTGATTCGTCGGTGATGGACGACGACATCGGCTCGACTTAAAGATCGCGACGAGTGAAGATAAACGCGGCCAGTAGCACGGCGGCGGCGACATACAGCACGCTGTAGCCAACCATCGCGTTGCTGGGGTACGAGCCGAAGCTGAACGGCCCCATGCCAATGTTGCGGAGCAGCGGCGGTTGCATCAGGTAGGCGGCCCGCTGCCACAACGCCTCGCTGGGCATCAACAAGCTGGAAACAATCCCCAGGTTCACGGCGGTGTCGTTGTGCATCGCCGAGCCGATCCGTTCGATCCAGCCCCCGACGAAGGCCAAGCCGTACATCCCGAAGATGAAGACCCCGTTCGCCAGTGTGCTCCACAGCGCCCCGCCCACCAGCGAGAGGCTCATCATCAAGACCCCTTCCCAGATCATCAGCGCAAGGCTCTGGGCAGCACCCGGCGCGACGTAGCCAGCGGTCAGGTAGGCCACTGCCATCACGCCCCCGGCCATTAACAGCACATACGCAGCGATCATCAGGGCGAAGCCCACCCACTTGCCGGCAACGATCTCCCAGCGGCGGATCGGCTTGGCGGCCACGGTCTGAATCGTGTGCGAGGAGATCTCGCCGGCGATGGTGTCCACCGCGGTCAGGCCTGAAAGCACAACCACCAGAAAGTTGATCACGTACAGGCCGGCCATCAGGATCAAGTTCAGCCCGAACTTCACGTCCGGGTTGTCGGATGGCCGGGAGAACTGGCGGGTCATCTCGCGGAAAATGAAGTGGAAGCCCAGGGCGTACAGGCCAAGGAAAGCAGCGCCCAGCAGCAGAGCAGCAGTGACGATGCGGCGGCGGCGTGCTTCCTGGAAGGTCAGCCAAGCGATCAGGGGGATCTTCACTGGCCCACCTCCGGCTTCTCCACTATGCGCAGGAAAAGGTCTTCCAGCGTGTGTTGCCGCGGCGTCATGGCGTAGAGATCGACCTGCTGTCCGGTGAGCCAGGCAACCAGTTGCGGCAGGATGTCTTCACCCGGCACCCGGAGGGAGACGCGCTGGCCGTCAATGTTCAACATTTCTCCCCAGCGGCGCAACCCGGCGATCAGCTCCTCGTCCACGCGCCCCAGCCGCAGCTCAACCTCCATGCCGCTGGCAAGGAGCGAGCGCAGAGGAGCGATCTCGATGATCTCCCCGGCGCGGATAAAGGCCACCCGGTCGCAGGTCACCTCTACCTCGCCGAGCAAGTGCGAGTTGAGGAAAACGGTCACTCCGCGATCGCGCAGGTTGCTGATGATCTGCCGCACGAGCCGCCGCCCGAACGGGTCGAGACCGGAGGTTGGCTCATCGAGGAAGACGAGCAGCGGGTCGCCGAGCAACGCCTGGGCCAGACCAATGCGCTGGAGCATCCCCTTGGAGTAGGTGCCCAGGCGGCGGTCGGCGGCCGATGTCAGTTCCACGAGGTCGAGCAGGTCGGCTGTCTGCCCGTGACGCTCCGTGGAAGGCAGGTCGAGCATCCGTCCGTGAATGTCCAGGAACTCACGGGCGGTGAGCCAGTGCGGGAAACGGAAATGCTCGGGAAGGAAGCCGACGCGCGAACGGACTGCGGGCGTGCCAAGTGGCTGGCCGAGCAGCGCTCCCTCCCCGGCGGATGGATGCACCAGCCCCAGCAGCATCTTGAGCGATGTCGTTTTGCCGGCGCCATTGGGGCCCAGGAAGCCGAAGACCTCTCCGGCCTCCACTTGCAGCGTCAGATCGGCGACGGCGACCGTGGAGCCGAATTCCTTACGCAGGCCCCAGGTCGCGATGACCGGCTCGCCAGGTGCACGCTCCATCGATCAGCGCAGATCCTCAACCATGGCCAGCATATCCGACAGCGGCAGCTTGCTGCTGAGTGCGTAGACAACTTCATCCCGCTGCCAGAGGATCATCGCCTCCGGCGTCCCGGTTTCCGACCGCTCCCGGATGAACAGGCCGGTCGTGCCGTCCACTTGAACCTCCTGGTACACCACAGCGTTGGCAGGAAGCGGCAGGACCAGTGTGTCGGCCCAGTTGATCTGGTCGGCCATCCGGCGCGCCTCTTCGGGTGCGAAGCCGAGTACGCGCAGCCCGATCTCTCCCAGAAGATCTGGGTCAACCGGAGCCGAAACATTCACAGTTGGGCTTTCCATCTGGACGAGCGTCGCGGACCGGTATTGTCCCTCGGTCATGATCTCGACGGACGGCGGCATGGTAAAGGTCGCGGTCGCGCCGTCGAGTTCGGGCGGCAAGGCCAGGTCGTCATGGCCCAGCAGCGTCAGAGCGGCGTTCACTTGGGCCACATCGAGCGTCAAGCGGGCTTCTCCGCTGTCGCTCAGGCGGATCGCAAGGTCGACGCCCTGCACCGACGAGGGCAACCAACCGAACACGCGTACCGGGAAAGGCACGGCAGCGCGGGCCTCTTCCAGGCTGACGATCTGCGCCGGGCCCGGCTCCTTTAACACCTCCAGGCTGCCGAACATCTCCGGGCCAAGTGCGGACGCCTGGTCGAGACGTTCCAGGTTTGCTGGATCGATGCGTATGGCAGCGAACT
Source organism: uncultured Ardenticatenales bacterium (assembly GCA_964508275.1). GTDB lineage: Bacteria > Chloroflexota > Anaerolineae > Ardenticatenales > JAADHH01 > CAZDTE01. Next base: position 9,016 of record CAZDTE010000028.1, on the reverse strand, counting down.
TGTGTACCCTGAACACGCCCAGGAATTGGCCAAAGGCCGTCCGCACCGGCGCAAACGCGAAGAGCAGGGCCAGAAACGCTGTAGCCAGCGCCAGCCCCCAGGCAGGCGACGGGCGTCGGAGCCAGCCGGCCGCCCACTCGCTCCATGTCCGCGAGTTGCCGTACATCTGCGTCCGCAGGCGGTGCCAGGCGGCGTCAGCCGCCGGTACCGCATCGCCGCCGGCCGGGGCAAGGGCGGTCATGCGCGATGCGACTCGTTCCCGGTGAGCATCGGCCTCCGCGAGGCGTCGGCGGCACGCGGCGCATGCTTGCACGTGCGCTGTGACTTCAGCACGCCGGCCACCTGTAATCTCACCATCTCGAAAACTGCGTACTGTGCCATCGTCCAGGCAATGGTTTTTCATGATCTCCACCGTCCTTTCGCGTGTTTTTAGAACAGCTGACCAGTCGCCTGTTGTCAGTCGTCAGAACCGGTTTTCTGGTTTCAAGCTGCGCTTTGCTTGTCACGAGACAAACGCCCCGCGCTCCACGCTCCACGCCATCCGCGTCGTGTGGTTCACCCCTCAGGCCATCGCTCGCGGTACCGCGCTTCAAACGCCCGCTCGGCGCGTGCCAAAAGCGTGCCCACCGACGCCGGAGCAACCTGGCAGATGTCGGCCAACTCACGGTAGCGGAACCCCGCGTAGCGGAGCAACAGCATCGTGGACTGTCGCGCCGGCAACTCGGCCAGCACGGCATGCACGCGCTGGCGTTCCTCGTTCTGTTCGGCGACGGTGTGAGGCGCCGGCTGATCTGCCGGCACGTCCTCGTCCGGCGGCAACGTTTCCCACTTTGCCCGGCGACTGCGTGCCCGCAAGGCGTTGAACCCGACGTTCGTGGCCACGCGATAGAGCCACGCGGCGACGTTGTGGTCTCGTTCGGGCTGCCACACCTGCCGGTGAAGTCGCCAGAACACCTCCTGGGTCAGGTCTTCCGCCTCCTGCCGGTTGCCTACCAACCGATACAGAACTCCGTAGACCCGATCGTAGTGCTGGTGGAACAAGGCGGCGAATGATTCGTCTTCGCTACGTCGCAGGCCGGCACGAGACAGCGTTCTTGCGATAGTCAAAGTCAAACTCCTGCCAGATGTGTCGTGCGATGGTCAAGCCGATCTATTGGCCGTCACCCTACATAACACCGGACGATGTCGAAATGTGACACGATTGTACCACAGTCTGCGAAAATACGGAAGGACCTAGGTTTGACATATCAGATATTTGAATTTATAATGTCAGGAGCAGAGGGAGGGCCGGGCGATCTCAATCCCGCGCTGCAGGGGAGTTACTGAGCGGAAAGGAGCAGAGAGGGGTTGACGGAGCGATGGCGTACGCTGGCGGCGGTGTGGCTGGTTGGAGCTGGGCTGGCCCTGACGTCACAGGGAGGGCCGGCCAGCGCCGGTGTGGCCGCGCTGCCCCTCACGGCTGCGGCACGGCCTGACACCGTGCCGCCCGGTGGGACAGTGTCGTACACGGTCGCGCTGGCCAACGATAGGGCATACGATCTGGCCGGGCTCTCGATCACGGCGCACCTGCCAGCGGGGTTTGACTACGTGCCGGGTTCGTCTGCGCTGCGGATCGACGGTGGGCTGATCAGCCTGGCCGATCCGGCGATCGCCGGCAGCCAACTCACCTGGACACAGGGAAACTTGCGCGCGGCCCAGACCGACTGGTTCTACGGCATCCACACCTTCATCCAGGATGCGTGCGACAATAGCCACATCGACGCCCAACTGACCGCCGCGCGCGATCTGATGGGCGCCGGCGCGTTCGTGAAACAGCTTTTCTACGGGATCCACACGAAGACGAGCGGGCCGCAGGATTGCTGGGTCTACTTCGTCAACAGGGCGTACGATCTGAACCTCCAGCCGGTGGTGCGTCTGCAGGGGCAATACGGAGGCACCTGGATCGCGCCGCCAGCGGACGGGCCAGGTGACTACACGACGATGGCGGCCGCCTTCCAGCGCGTGGTCGCCGGACTGCCCCGCCGCGACGGCCACAACCTCTTCATCGAAGTGTGGAACGAGCCGAACCTGAACATCGAATGGAGCGGCGCACCCAATCCGTGGGCCTACGCCCACTTCTTGCTGGACGTCGGCCAGGCGATCCGCGGGTTGGGCGATTCGCGCATCGTGATCCTGAACGGCGGGCTGGCCCCCGGCGGTGACATCAACCATCTGGACTTCATCGACGGGATGGCGGCCGTGCCCGGCGCTCTGGACGCCTTCGACGTGTGGGCGTCGCACCCTTACCCGGCGAATCACCCTCCGGAGTACAACATCCACGATGGCACCGCCACCTACACTGTGGCGACGATTGACACGTACCTGCTGGAACTCGACCGGCTGGCCAAACACGGTCGCCCGGGCTTGCACGTCCTGCTAACCGAGACCGGACACAACCTGGGCAACAACATCTTCGGGTTCGAGGGTTACGGGTCGATCAACGAGGGAAATCGGGCCGATTTCATGGTACGCGCCTTCCGGGATTACTGGAGTGCCTGGCCGGAGATCCTCGGCGTCACGCCGTTCGAGCTGGTTGACCCGCACAACCACTGGCCGGCCTTTGACTGGCTGTACCCAAACGGTGCCCACCACCAGCAATACGACACCGTGGCCGCGCTGGGCAAATCGGCCAAGCTTTTGCCGACGCAGCTGACGATCACCTTCAGGGCGCGGGCCTCGCTGATTCCGGGCACGTATTTCAGCCAGGTCGAAGCGAGTGCAGCGAACGCGACGATCGCCGGCACGGGCAACACGGCTGCGGTCACGGTGCTCGCTCCGACGGCGACGGCGACCCGAACGCCGACGACAACCCCCTCGCCGACGGCGACCGCGACGGCGACCGGCACACCCACAGTCACGCCGACCGGTTCGCCATCTCCCACGCCGACGGTCGCGCCGTGCGCACGGTACGATCTGGACGACGACGGCACGGTCACCGTGACCGACATCATGGCGGTGGCCGCGATCTGGGGCGCGAGCACGGGGCAGCCCGGCTACACGGCCGAGTATGACTTTAACGCCAACGGGCAGATCGACGTGTTCGACATCATGCAGGTCGCCGGCCACTGGGGCGAAACCTGTTCCCAATCGGCGGTCGGCGAGCCGGACCGGTCGTACGAACTGCGGGCATGGCCGGGCTTGCGCGCATTGCTGTGGGATCGAGCGGCGGGTCGTCTGCTGGGCCTGAGCCGCAGCGATCTCCTGGTCCTGAGCGATGATCCGATCACGCGCTACCGACTTGGCCAGGACCTTCGCGCGCTGGCTGCCGGCGCGGATGGGGAAGAGGTGTACGTTGCCGACGCGGCAGCCGGTCGGGTGCTGGTCGTGGACGTGGTGGGGGGCGAGACGGTGGCCCGGATCGATGGCCTGTCCGGCCCGGCCGGCATCGCGCTGAGCGGCGACAGCCTCTGGGTCGCTGAGGGGGCGGCAGGCCGGCTGGCTTTGGTCAATCGGCGCACTTATGGTATAATAAGGCGTGTACCGGTTGGCGCAGCGCCCGGTGCACTGGCCTACGACAACGTGCGGGGCCGGCTGTACGTTCTGGTAACGGGACAGGGATCTGTCGCCGTGGTCAACGACGGCGGCGCTGTGGTAACGAGCTGGCCGGTTGGCGGTTTGGGCTTTCCGCAGGGGATGGCTCTGGATGCTCCGGGCGGCCGCCTTTACGTTTCGTATGCTATTTCCTCTCGTCGTGGCGGCATCGCCGTATTCGATTTGGCGCACGGCCAACGGGTGGACACGTGGCGAGGTACACTGTTTGCCCCCCTAGATCCGTTGCTCACCCTGGAACTGAGTCCGTTGGCCGATCAACTCTTCGCCATCGGGGCGATGCGTTGGTGGGAGTTTAGAACGAGCAGTGGGGCCCCCACGCAACACCGAAAACGGTACGGCCCGGTCACATCGTTTGGCGCGGCGGTCGATCCGCGCGCCGGCGTGCTCTGGATCGCGGTTCCAGAGCCGGGGACCGATGCACCATCTGCGGATGAGAAGCAAACGAAACGCGGGGAAAATGACTGACGATCAGGTTCTGGACGAAATCAAAGCACGGTTGGATTTGGGCGAGTTCATCGGCAAACATCTGCCGCTGAAACGAACCGGGCGCACGCTCAAGGGATTGTGCCCATTTCACGCCGAGAAGACGCCGTCCTTTGTCGTGTTCCCGCACACGCAGACGTGGCATTGCTTCGGGTGTGGCGAGGGCGGCGACGTCTTCTCGTTTGCGATGAAGCGGGAGAACCTCGATTTCACGGAGGCACTGCGGTTGCTGGCGCGGCAGGCCGGGGTCACGCTGCGACAGCCGACCGAAGCCGAGGTGGCGGCAGCCAAGGAACGGGAGCAACTCCTCGTGATCCTCTCGGAAGCGGCGAAGGCATATCACCGCTGGCTGACGGATGGGGAAGAGGGCAAGCACGCTCGCGAGTACCTGCGCGGGCGGGAGATCGGCGAGGAGATGGTGGCCCGATTCCAACTCGGCTATGCGCCTGCCGGCTGGGATGGGCTTCTTAATCGCCTGACCGCGCGCGGTCTCCGGCCGGCCGGTTTGGAAAAAGCTGGCTTGGTCACCGCACGGGAGCACGGCGGGTATTATGATCGGTTCCGGAATCGCTTGCTCTTTCCCATCAGGGACGCGCAGGGGGTGACGATTGGCTTCGGCGGGCGTACGCTGGACAAGGAAAGCGAACCGAAGTACCTGAACTCGCCGCAGACGCCCGTATTCGACAAGAGTCATGTGCTGTATGGGCTTGACCTGGCGAAGGAGGCGATCCGCAGGGAAGATGAGGCGGTGATCGTGGAGGGCTACACCGACGTGATCACCGCGCACCAACACGGGATGCGGAACGTGATCGCTTCGATGGGCACAGCCCTCACGCGGGAGCAATTCCGCCGCCTGAAGCGACTCACGCGCAACCTGGTCTTTGCCCTCGATGCCGACCAGGCCGGCACGAAGGCGACACGGCGCGGGCTGGAGACGGCGCGCGAGGCGATGGACCAGCGCACAGTGCCGGTCATCACCAGTCGGGGGTTGGTGCGCCACGAGTATGAGGTGGATGCCGACATTCGGGTTCTGGTTCTGCCGGTCGGCATGGATCCCGATGACTTGATCAAGCAGCGACCGGAGGAGTGGGGGCAGCGAGTCCGTGAAGCCCTGCCGGTAGTGGACTACCTGTTCTACGCGGCTACCCGAGACTTCGATCCGCAGTCACCGAAAGAAAAGACGCGTCTGTCCAAAGAGTTGCTCCCGGTGGTTTCTGACATTCTCGATCCGGTGCAACAGTCACATTACTTGCAGAGGCTGGCTCATCTGGTGCAGGTCGAGGAGCATGTGCTGCGCCAGCAATTGGCCAAGGGCCGCCGCTCGGCGACGCCGGCCGAAGAGCCGTCGCCACAGGCCGGCGCACCGGCGACTCCACTCGGTCTGGAGGCGTATTGTTTGTACCTGTTGCTGCTGCGCCCGGTGTTGTTTGAGACTGCCGAGGCCTACGGTTTGGGCGCAGGTGATTTCCGACAGGTGAAGAACCGTGAGATCTTCGTTGCCCTCCGCCAGCGAGGCGCGGCAGCCGTAAGCTTGGTTGCCAACCCGCTCGACGAAGAGGCGTTCCGTGCGACATTGGACCCGATCGTTGCCGGCCGGTTTACTCACATCCTACACCATCACCAAACCCAACCCCCTATCCCGGTCGGCGATCTGCAAGGCGAGATGGAAGTCACCATCCAGAAACTCAAGCTGCGGAACGAACAACAGGAATCGGCCCAGATCACGTTCATGCTGCGGGACATGGCCGAGAAGGGCGGCGATCCGGAAAGTGAACGGGCGCTTCGGGAGCGGATTACTGAGATCAACGGGCGCATCGGGGATCGCGAGCGCGATCTGTTTGCGCGGACGTATGCAGGGCGCAGGTAACGGTCGCACCGCGCTGATTCACCGGACGACTGGGTCGTGCTTGGGGAGATCGAAAAGTCGGAGGACGAAAACGGGGCGGCACTGTTTTCGTAGCAGTCACCGTGAGCACGCGGCGCGCACCACCAGGTATGAAAATGGTGGGAAAGTTGCCAACTTTCCAAAAGTTGGCAACCTTCAACCCTCTATTTTCATAACAGTTGACGATTCTGGCGTTTTCAGGTACACTAACGCTGGAGGATTCGGTTCTCGACCAATTCAGCACCAAGCAGTGGAATGAGTACGGGAAACATGGCCCCTTCTCCAGAAGAACATTCCCCATCTAGCAAGGACGTGCTCGTCGACCCCGAGACCTGGGCGACTGAGGACGGTTCAGTCGCGGATGCCCTTCCGGGTGGCAACGAGGACGCGAGTGTGGCTGGCCCAGCCGACGGCGCGTCTGGTCCCCAAACCCAGGAAGAGCAAGAGCTCGGTGAATCTGACCGTGTACTCACGAAACCGGAAGGGGTGGACCGGGTTGCCGACGGGGAGGAGGATGAGCGCTGGGTAGCCGGGCCAAAAGCTGATGTCCTGGGGAAGGTTGCTCCCGAGGCCACAGGAGATCTGCTGACGGGACTGATCGAGCCGGACTTTTCCGGTGATCCTGTGCGCATGTATCTGCGGGAAATTGGGCAAGTTCCGTTGCTGAACAGCACAGACGAGAGTTGGTTGGCCTTGATGATCGGAGCGCCCGTCCTCATCTCCCGACTGGTGGAGCAGGCGGAAGCGCTAGGCGATAGCGGTCAAATGGCCCTGACGACGCAGGCGTATCAGCAGCTGCTGAGCGACTGGGAGACGGTACGCCGAGGTTACGCCGAAGCCGGGATTCCCCCCTTCGACCTGGTGCGTATGATCGATCAGATCCAGCGATCACAAACCGGGAGGCCTCCGCGAAGCTCTTTCTACCCGGACGAACTCTTTCCGCAAGCGTTCTCGGAGGATGAAGACAACCCGGAGATTCCACCGGAGATACAGGCCTTTCGGGAAAACCTGTTCGATCTTCCGCTGGTGCTGTACCTGTTCCCCGATGTTGTGCTACGCACTCTTCGGGAGACGGCTCGCCAAACAGAGGACTTGGCACCGCTGGAGACCATCCGCGGGATCCTCGAAGCGGCCCCAGAAGCATTTCCAGAACGCCTGGACAGCATCGAGCGGGAAGCGCTTCGCGCGCAACGGCTGCTCACGGAGTCCAATCTGCGACTGGTCGTGAGTGTGGCGAAGCGGTACGCCGGACGTGGCATGTCACTTCTTGACCTGATCCAGGAAGGGAACATCGGGCTGCTTCGCGCTGTCGAGAAATTCGACTATACGCGGGGGTACAAGTTCTCCACGTACGCGACGTGGTGGATACGGCAAGCGATCACGCGATCGATTGCCGACCAGGCCCGCACCATCCGCATCCCGGTACACATGTATGAGACGATCAACCGGCTGGTGCGCGTGTCGCGCAAGCTGGTGCAAGACCTGGGCCGTGAACCGAGTTCCGAGGAGATCGCTCTGGAGATGGATCTTCTACCGGAAGAGGAACGCGAGCAGATCGAGAATGCCCTCGCCCGCGGGCTACCGATGGATGCGGTGTTGGCCCGCAAACTGAAGCGGGCAGCCCTAAAGGTGCGCCGGATCATGAGCCTTTCCCAGGAACCGATGTCTTTGGAGACGCCGGTGGGGAGTGAGGAGAGCAGCTCACTGGCCGATTTCTTGGAGGACGACACGGTGCTCGGGCCGGTTGATGCAGCATCCCGCAAGTTGCTGCGCGAGGAGATGGGCGGGATACTAGATTCCCTCAGCGACCGCGAGAAGGAAGTGTTGGAGTTGCGTTTTGGCCTGATAGATGGTCATAGTCGCACGCTGGAGGAAGTGGGCCAGCAGTTCGGCGTCACCCGCGAGCGGATCCGGCAGATCGAGGCCAAGGCGCTGCGCAAGCTGCGCCACCCCTTGCGCAGCAGGAAACTCCGCGACTTCTTGAGTTGAGGGGTGGGGCCGGCGTCAGTCCAGGTCCGTCGCCGTAAAACTGTCGGGAAAGAGGTCTGCCAGCGTTACCTCGCGAGCGCGCCCGCCATCATCCGCCATGATCACCCGCAACTCACCGCTATCAAACTCGCGGAGCACCTGCCGGCACGCGCCGCAAGGCGAAGCTCCCCCGCTGGTGACGATGGCCAGCGCGCGAAACGAGCGCTCCCCGTCGGCAACGGCCCGGAAAACTGCCACCCGTTCGGCGCACATGGCGAGACCGTAGGAAGCGTTTTCAACGTTCGCTCCAGTGTAGATCTTGCCCGAATCGGCAAGCAGGGTTGCGCCTACCAGGTAGCGAGAGTAGGGGGCGTGCGCCCGCCGGCGCGCCTCATTGGCCGCGGCGATCAGTTCGTTCTGCTCCCGTTTGTTTGGCATCGCACTGTTCTCCCTCAGGGCAACACACGGCCAAGCCACCCCGGTTGAGCGCGTGGGCTGCCGTCATGATGTAGCCTTCACGCGGCCAAATCACCACGCAGCATTCATCGTTCACCGCCCGGACCGAGGAGTTCGATGGAAGCTTTTTTCCGATCGCCTTCCTGGGCGATGCGGTTTCGGTTCTGGCAGGGTTGGATATGTCCGTTCTCAACCGCCATTGTATCAGGGTTTCATCGCGTTGGCAAATGATTTGGGTGGCAGGCTAATCCACGGAGTACTTTGATCGCGATCACAACGAATATGAGACTGGCCATTTTCGCACCTCCTCATAGCGCGGCCTGGCCGCAACCAAACTGCCTCGCAAGACGACGGACATCGTCATTACGTTTAGTTATGGTTCGTTCGCGAGCCTCATCGTCGAGCAGCCAGAGCGCGGGCCAGGTTTGGCACCACGCACCCCAGAGCTTTTTCCGCCGTCGCCTGCCCTTGCGCCACACAGTCGGGGATGCCTACGCCCCGATACGCGCTGCCGGTCAGGAAGAGACCGGGGAGCACCTCGGCAGCCATCTGCTCGATTTGATCTATCCGCTGCAAGTGGCCAACGTCGTACTGCGGATTCGCGTGCGGCCAGCGGAACAGTTCGTGGAAGAG
>CAZDTE010000027.1:23436-30269 GCA_964508275.1 uncultured Ardenticatenales bacterium | reverse complement strand
CCTTCGGGGCGTGGCGCAGTCCGGTAGCGCGCACGGTTCGGGTCCGTGAGGTCGGCGGTTCGAATCCGCCCGCCCCGACTGCCGGAAGTGCCGTCCGCCCGGATGGGCTCCCCGGCATACAGTGTCGTTTGTCTGCCAAGACCATCCGCAACACCTACATCACACTTTCTTCACTTTGGACATGGGCCGAAAGGGAGTCTGGTCTAAAGCACGTCGTGCGCCCCTTTACCACCCCAGAGTCACCAGAGAGAGCAATTGATCCATTTCCTCTGGAAGATGTCACGGCATTGCTCAAAGCGTGCGAATACACCGAGCCCTGGCACAACCGTCCGGACACCCGACCGTTGCGCCCTACTGCTGTCAGGGATAAAGCGGTTGTGCTCTTCTTGCTCGACACCGGTGTGCGCGCGGAGAAGTTCTGCAAGGCAACGATGGCTCATGTGGATCAGAGGACCGGCAGAGTCAAGGCAGCTGGCAAGCCACGGGAGCGCTGCAGCTGGCCGGCTACGACATCAGCCAGATGCCGATGGCCTCCCTCTGCACCGGCCTCAGCATGATCTGGCCCACGCAGGTGGCCCAAAACCATGTCCCCAGCTTGTGACGGTCACCAACAAGTGATTTGAAGGACAAGTGATTCTGTGCTATAATCAAGACCGGCTGTTTCTCGATGTGAGTGCCACATCGCCGGATGATTCTATACAAGGAGGTATCTTCTATGAGCGTCAGAGTCGGCATCAATGGGTTTGGCCGCATTGGCCGTCAGGTGTTCAAAGCTATCCGAGACTACTACCCCGATGATCTGCAAGTCGTGGCGGTGAACGATCTGTTTCCGGTGGAAACCAACGCCCATTTGCTGCGCTACGATTCCAACTACGGCCGGTTCCCCGGCACCGTGGAGATCGCGGAAGGCAACTTGGTGGTGGATGGCCAGGTCGTGCGCTCCTTCGCCGAGCGCGACCCGGCCAACCTGCCGTGGGGCGATCTCGGCGTAGACATCGTCGTCGAGTCCACCGGCGTCTTCCGGGAGCGGGCGCAGGCGGCCATGCACCTGGAAGCCGGCGCCAAGAAAGTGATCATCTCTGCGCCGGCCAAGGGCCCCGACCTCACCATCGTGCTCGGTGTGAATCAGGACCAGTACGACCCGGCCGAACATCATGTGATCTCGAACGCTTCCTGCACGACCAACTGCCTGGCCCCGGCAGCCAAGGTGATCAACGATAACTTCGGTATCATTAAGGGGTTGATGACCACCATTCACGCCTACACCAACGATCAGCGCATCCTCGATCTGCCGCACAAGGATCCGCGCCGGGCCCGCGCCGCAGCTCTGAACATCATCCCCACCACCACTGGAGCGGCCAAAGCGGTTTCGCTCGTCATCCCCGAACTGGAGGGGAAGTTCGACGGGTACGCGCTGCGCGTTCCCACACCCACAGTCTCTATCGTGGACTTCGTGGCTACGGTGGAGAACCCCACGACGAAGGATGAAGTGGCCGCGGCCTTCAGAGCCGCTGAGGCCGGCCCGATGAAGGGCATCCTCGGCTACACTGATGAGCCGCTCGTCTCCGTGGACTTCAAGGGCGACCCGCGTTCGTCCATCATTGATGGCGGCTCCTGCATGGTCCTTGGCGATCTCGTCAAGGTCGTCACCTGGTACGACAACGAGTGGGCTTACTCAGTTCGTGTGGTAGACCTGGCCGCTCTGCTCGTGGATAAGGGCCTCTAGCAGGGCGCAGCGAGACCACATCACAATGAAGCGGAAAGCGTGAAACGTGAGGATATTCTTCGGGGGCCTCACGTTTCACGCCCCACACTTCATGCGAGATAGGCACGGAGCCACAAGCTGGCGCAGGATCCTCCCCGTTCGCTCCACGACTCTGGTGCTGGCGGCGATGATCATCGCTTACGGCCTGTTCTTCAGCGCCGTTTCCTTGCGCGAACACGCCGCCTACCAGACGACGGCCTTCGATCTGGGCAACATGGACCAGGCCGCCTGGGGCTCACTTTTCGGCCGGCCGCTGGCGTACACCAACTGGGACACCGAGGGCACCCGGCTTGGCAATCACGTGGACCCGATTCTCATCCTTCTGTCGCCGTTCTATCTTCTGCACAACGGCGCCGGGACGTTGCTGGTGCTCCAGTCGTTTGCCCTGGCTCTGGGGGCTCTGCCGATCTACGCGCTGGCCCGGCGTGCCTTCCGGTCGGCGCTTGGACGGCAACGCGAGCGGTCATGGCGAGTCGCCGAATTGCCGGCCCTCGTCTTCGCCGCAGTCTACCTGCTCTTCCCTGCCCTGCAGGCCGCCAACCTGTTTGACTTCCACCCCACGACTCTAGAGGCACCCTTGATCGCGTTCGCCCTCTATTTCGTGGAGAGCCGGCGACACCGGGCCCTGTTCGTCACCGCACTCCTCATCATGGCTTGCAAGGAAGATGCCACCCTGGCGGTGGTTGCCCTGGGCCTGTACACGGTGTTGCGCGGCATGTGGCATCGCCGGCGCGACCCGTCGGTCCCGACGCGCCCCGCTATGCTCGCAGGGCTGGCCCTCATGGTGACCGGGATCGTGTGGTTCGTCGTCGCCGTGCAGGTGATCATCCCCCACTTCAACCTGGGTGGGAAATCCCCGCACCTGGGAGGGTACCGGGAGTTGGGGCGTGGCCCCGCGGACATCTTGCGCACCCTGCTCACCGATCCGGCGAAGGTCATGGCCGTCGTACTCATACCGCCCAAGCTGATCTACCTGCGCGATCTCTTCACCCCGATACTGTTCACGTCACTGCTCGCCCCGCTGGCGCTGGTGCCCGCACTGCCCACCCTGGCGCTAAACTTGCTCAGTCACAACGTCCCGATCTACACGCTGGAGAAGTTCCATTACGCGGCGCCGCTGGCACCCACCGTGGTCGTCTCCGGTGCGTACGGCACAGCGACTCTGCTCCGCCAGCTACGCAACCGGCTGCCCGCCCTGCCCGCCGACCGGGCAGCCTACGGCGTGTCGCTCGTGATTCTTGCGGCCACCCTGGTGTACCAGCGCGGCCATGGCTTCACGCCGCTGGGACCACGGTTCAATTGGCCAGAGATCACCCCGCGCGCACGGCTGGCCGACGAGTTCGTGCGCTTGATCCCGCCGGGTGTGCCGGTTTCGGCCCAGAGCAGGCTGAACCCGCACCTGAGCAACCGGCGGTTGATCTACCTGTTTCCCAAGATCGCCGATGCCGAGTACGTCCTGTTCGACGTAACCGCCGACTCCTGGCCCGTACACCCGAACGATGTGCGCCACGTCTACGACGAGTTAACCGCCGGCGGCTACGGCATCCTGGCAGCGCAAGATGGCTTCGTGCTCCTGAAACGTGGCGAGCCGAACAAAGTGCCGCCTGACGACTTCTACGACTTCCTGCGGGCCGACGATCCCGCCTGGCCTGTCGAGGTCGACTTCGGTGACCGGCTCCACCTGCGTGGCTTTGACCTGGAAACCGATGAGGAGGGCCGCGCGATGCTGGCTACCTACTGGCAGACCCAACCCTCCACGCCCGCAGACGACTTGCGCATCTACCCGTTCTACTACGACGAGGCGACCGGCGAGATCATCGAAGATACGGAGCAGCGACCGCTGGTTGGCTCGCTGTGGTACCCGACAAGCCGGTGGCGACCGGACGAGACGATCCGCCTGACCACCTTGCCGTGGGATGTGGGGCCAGAAGCGGCGGTGGCCGTCGGCGTTATCGCCGGCCGGGACTGGTGGCACGATCTCCGGCTCCCCACCGATGTGCTTTCCGGCACGGCGGTCGTGCGCCCTGTCTTCGACGGCACGGCTCTGCAACTGGCATGGCTGCGCGAAGGCCATCCCAGTGTGGAGGAGCGGCTGTTCACTCTGCCGGCGACACCCGAAGGGCCGGCCAGGGCCCGGTTCGGTGACGTGGCCACCCTGCTCGGCTACGACCTCCATTGCCTGGCCTGCGACCCCCCGAACCCGGGCAACCCGACCACCCTGACCATCAGCCGGGCCGCGGATGGCGACGCGTCGCTGGCGCTGACGCTCTTCTGGCAGGCCCGGACCCGGACAGACCGGTCGTACACGGTGTTCACACATCTCATCGGGCCGGACGGCCAGCTCGCCTCCCAGCAAGACAACCCGCCGCGCGACGGCACACGGCCCACCGATACCTGGCTAGCGGGTGAGCTGCTTGTGGACCCGTACCGGCTGGCGATTCCGGCCGGCCTTGCGGCGGGAATCTACCGCATCGAGGTCGGCATGTACGACGCGGTCTCCGGCGAGCGCCTGCCTGCCTTCGACGCCGGCGCCAACCGCTTGCCCGATGACCGGTTGCTCTTGCCGGCATCAATCGAGTTGCCCACTCCCTGATCTGTCCGTATGCGGCCACTCCGCCACCCTCTTGACGAACAGATGGTTTCGTGTTATCATGTATGCGTGGATCCCCAGGGTACAAAAACCGTAGCCTGATCTTGAAGGAGGTTCCTCGATGAACTCCAAGATGGCGCGTGCCCGCTTGTTGTTTGCTGTTTTGTTGGCCCTAACTCTGCTCGTGATGATGGCTACTGTTGCCAGCCATGGCCCTGGCGTGCGTGCCGCCCCTGCCGGCGATACCGGCAGCGCAAGCCTGGCTTCATCAGCCGCCCTCCCATTCCCACCGGTCTTTCCGGAGATCCCGGCCATCAACCCGAACAACGACCGCATTGTCGTTCCCTATCAGGGTGATCCGGGGATGTCGCCGCCTGTGGACCCGCTTGGCGTACTGATCGACGGCGACCCGACCAGCCTCGCCTTCAACGAACCGATGACCGGCGTCACCGGCATCGGCCAGGGTGCCTTCGGCGCGGCAGTGAACCCCAACACGGACATCGCTTACGTTGTTAGCTTCAGCGACACGTGGCTCTCCCTGATCGACACGATCAGCAACACCCTCGTCGGGCAGATCCCGCTGATGTCCGAACCGGCGATGGTTGCGGTGATGACGCCGACCAACAAGGTGTACGTCACCGAACACGGCAACAACACCGTCGCCGTGATCGAAGGCGACCCGCTCTCGCCGAACTACCACACCGTGATTACGCGGATCAGTGGCTACTTCGCCGCTCCCTTCGGCCTGGCGGTAGATCCTGCGCAACGCTACGTCTTCGTCACCAACCGCGATCACGCCCAAGACATCGGCGTCGAAACCGGCGTGACGGCGTTGAAGGACGATTCGACGCCCGGCGATCCGACGAACATTCACGCAGTCCACGAAGTCCCCTTCGACAGCAGCCAGTCCACCGGCGGATCGCTCGTCTTCATGCCGAACGGCAGCCCGTACGTGGTAGCTGCCTACTCCAACGCCATAGACACCTGGCTATACGTGACCTACGCCACCGACCTGCTCACGACGTTCCATCATCCCAACATGCTGGCCGTGGTGCGTCTGAACGCGCACGATCCGAAACTGTACGACCTGGTCGCCACGATTGGCCTGCCCGGCCCGGCTGAGGCCGGCATCGCGCTGGACCCGGTCCGCCAGCGCCTGTACGTGGCCAACGGGGGATTCCTGATGGAGGACCCGCCCGCCGGCTGCAAACCCGGACCGGGTGGCAGCATCTCCGTGATCGACATCGAGCACAACGTGCTGCTCAGCAACACGGCGTACGCCAGCCTGCGCGTGGACTCGCCGCCTGAGTTCGGCACCTTCCATTTCCTCAACCCGTTCGGTCTGGCGATTCACCCGCATACCGGCATGATCTACGTGACCGACCGCTGTCTGCACCAGGTCTTCGCCTTTAACGACGGGCCGGAGTTGTCCATCTCCAAGGATGACGGCGTGACAGCCGTTGCCCCATCCGGAATTGTGACCTACACCATCGCGTACACCAACACCGGCGCGATGACAGCGACGAACACGATGATCACCGAGACCCTGCCCCAGTACGGCCATTTCATCGGCCTGGCCTGGATGCCAGTAGCTCCCGGCCAGTACGCCTGGCCGCTGGGCGATCTGCCACCCGGTGCCACCGGCACGATCACGTTCCCCGTGCTGTTCGATGCGGCCATGCCGGGCGCGAGCTTTGTGACAAACACCGTGGCCATCGGCGATGATGGCAGCAACGGCCCGGATCGGGTGTCGATCAACAACCGGGCGACGGATGTGGATGCCGTCCTCGGCGGGCCGGCTACGGCGACCGCTACCCCCACGGCCACGATCACGCCGACGGCGACGATCACACCGACCGCTACGCCGACCGCATCTCCGACCTTCACGCCTTCGCCCACGGCCAGCGCCACAGCATCGCCGACGCCCTCGCCCACGGCCAGCGCTACGGCGACGGTGCCCGCTGCCGCAACGGCGACTCCATCGTCCACGCCGACCGGCAACTACCTCTGGCTGGAGCCTCCAGCGCAGACAGTGTACGTGGGCGGCGGTTCGTTCACCGTGGATTTGATGATCCAGAACGTCACGCACCTGGGCGGATTCGAGATTCACATGGCGTTCGACCCGGCCATCGTCCACGTGGACAACGCGGTGATCACCCCATTTCTGGGCAGCACCGGGCGCAGCGTCGTTCCGCTGGGCCCCACGATCGATAATGTGGCCGGCACGTTGCAGGTCGGAGCGTTTAGTTTCGGCGCGCCTAACGGTCCCAGCGGCGGTGGGGCTCTGGTGACCATCACGCTGTCGCCGCAGGCCGTTGGCGCCAGTGCCCTGCAACTGACGTCGGCCACGGTGACGGACGACACCGGCACGCCGCTTTCCTTCCCGACCGGCGACGCTCAGGTTACCGTCGTCAGTGTTCCGGTTGCTACCAACACGTCCACTGCAACGGCTACACCAACCGACACGCCTACAGCTAC
>CAZDTE010000027.1:0-23336 GCA_964508275.1 uncultured Ardenticatenales bacterium | reverse complement strand
GCTACACCAACCGACACGCCTACAGCTACTGCCTCGCCAACCGCGTCGAACACCGCAACGCCGTCGATCACGCCGACGCCGACCGACACGCCGATCGGAATGGTGCCGCGAGCATGGCTACCGTTCATCCGCAAGCCACTCGGACCGACCGCCACGGCCACGCCGACGGCGTCGCCGTCAGCGACGCTAACCGGCACGGCCACACCCACACCCACGGCGACAGATACGGCGACGGTGACGAACACGCCGTCCCCTTCGAGTACGCCGACCGCCACGGCCACGCCGACCAACACGCCAACCGACACAGCCACACCAACGCCCACGTTCACGCCAACAGCAACGCCCACGCCGACCAACACACCGACTCCGACCAGCACGCCGACGGAGACAAGCACGCCAACCAGCACGCCGACTGCCACGCCGTCTGCGGGCCAGGCGACCACCATCATCGTGGGCGGCCGGCCGAAGACGATGGCTGCCGGTCTTGACGAGGTTTACGTGGGGCTGGCGGACCGCGCCGAGGTTGTCGTCATCGAACCGATTTCGCTGTCCATTCGCTCGCTGCTCACCGGGGCCCAGGGGCAGCCGGGCGATGCGTTCAGCAACGGCTCGGCCTTCCGCAACGGCGTGGTTTACGTGAGCAATCGGGACGAGGGGACCGTCTCCGTGGTCGACACGTCAGCGCCAGTGATGCCCAGCCTGGTGACCCGCATCTCTGTCGGCGTGCTGCCCTTCGGGATGACGGCAGCAGCGAACTACGTCTACGTTGCCAACTACGGCGGCGGTGGTGCGGACAGCAGCATCATGAGCATCGACCCCGCGACCAAGACCGTGCTCAAGACGGTGGCTGTGCCGGAAGCAGGGCCGGCGATGATGGCAGCGGTGCCGGCACAGAACCGGGTGTTCGCCTCAGTCTGGGGTCGCCGCGTCTATGTCCTGACCGATCTCAGCGGTGACTATGAACTCTCGCTCAACAAGGACCTGGGCACGTTTGGAGCAGCGGCCGATCCGGTGGATCAGGTCGTCTACATCGGCAACCGTATGAACAAGACGATCCAGGCATTCAGCGCCCAAACGTTCGGGGAAACAGCCCCCGCCCTGACCTTGCCGCATCCGCCGTATGGGATGGCCGATAACCCGGTCACCGATCACCTGTTCGCGGTCTCGGCGGAGACGAACGAACTGTACGTGATTGACGACGGGACACTAAGCCTGATCGCGACCGTGCCGGTGGGCAACCAGGGCGGCGAAAACGGCGGGCAAGGGATCGGCGTCCTGAACAACCGGGTTTACGTGGCCAACTACGTCGACGGCACCGTCACCATCATCCAGGACGGCGTGTGGCCGTAGCCGAGGCGCAAAGCAAAGCCCCAGCAATGTGGTGGTTTGGACATTGCTGGGGCTTTGTTCTGCGTCAACCGGTGACGCGGCTCAACATTCGCTGTAGCCGCAGGCGTAGCACTTGCGGCAGCCTTCCTCGCGCACCAAGGCTGCGTGGCCACAATCCGGGCAAAGGTCGGCGTGTGGGAAGAGGGTGAGTTGAGCGGCCGCCTGCTCGTCATAGCCATTGTTTTCGAACGGAATGTCCAAGTGCTCGGCCAGCGCCTGCGCAATGCCGTCGGGAAGCGAGCGGATCTGGCGAGGGCCATAGCCGATGGCGCGCAAGCCACCAATGCCACGCAGCTCCTCCACGATTCTGCTCAGTCGATCCTGGCCCGGCAATGTCGAAGGCAGGCGCAGACAGAGTGACATCAAGCGTCCAATCGCTTCTGACATGGCCGCGGTCTCGCTGCCGGCTTTGCCGACGTTGAGGAACACCTCGAAAGGTTCGTTGTCCCCGTTCTGGTTGACGGTTACGTATGCCTTGCCCAGCGGCGTGAGTACCCGGTACGTGGCACCGATCATACGGCGCGGGCGCGGTTTCACCAGCAGGGGAGGTGTCAGCGGCTGGCCGAACGATTCTACTCTGACCTGTTTCGTGGCTTCGGTTTCCAGAACGACCTTTTCCCGAGAGCCGGTTACGTACACGGTCAACCCCTTGCAGCCCAGTTTCCAGGCCAGCACGTAGGCCTTGGCCACATCCTCTTCGGAAGCCGTCTCCGGGAAATTGATCGTTTTGGACAAGCTGTTGTCCACAAACGCCTGGATCGCGGCCTGCATCCGCACGTGCCCTTCGGGGCCGATGTCCTGCGCCACGACGAAGGTGTGGCGGATGTCTTCGGGTACACCCGGTACATTCTGGCAACTGCCGGCCTGTCGAACCTGGGCGATGACGTTTTCTCTCGTTCGGCCATCGAGGCCGGCGTTGTTCAGGGCTTGCTCGAACAGCGGGCTGACGTACTTCAGCTCAAGGTTCTGGCCGTTGTCGTCCACGTGGCGGGTATAGGCCAGAGCAAAGACCGGCTCGCAGCCGTAGGCCTCGCACCCGGCGACAGTGCTGATTGTGCCGGTCGGAGCTACTGTGAGCTGCGCCGAGTTGCGGATGCCGTAGCGCAGGATGCCCTGGGTGATTTCATCCCAGTCAAGCGAGGGTCGCCCATAATCGCGGCTGTAGGGACGCAGTGGCTGCGGCGGACGCCAGAGCAGGTTCTCCGGGTCGTACACGCTTCCGCGGATGGCGGGGAAGGGACCACGCTCGCGGGCCAAGGCCATGCTGGTGCGCATGGCATGGAAACGGATGAACTCCACGATTTGGGCAGCCAGTTCTTGTGCTTCGTCCGTCGCGTAGCGCACGCCCAGCCGGTACATGACGTCGCCCAGACCCATGAAGCCCAGGCCGATACGCCGGTTGCGGTGTGCGGCTTCTTGCAGTTCCGGAACGGCCGGCACATACCGGTTGGCCGAGACGACGTTATCCAGGAAGTGGGTCGCCTGTTCGATGGTCACGCGCAGCTTGTCCCAATCGATACAGTTATCGTCGGTGACATGCCAGGCCAGGTTGATGGAGCCCAGGCAGCAGTTCTCGTAGGGTCCCAGGAACTGTTCGCCGCAGGGATTGGTCGCCTCCAGCTCGTACAAATGGGGCACCGGGTTGCTGCGGTTGGCCGTGTCCAGGAACAGGACGCCGGGCTCGCCGTTGTGGTGCGCGTGCTTGACGATCTCATCGAAGATCTCTCTAGCACGCACGGTGTTCCAGACTTTGCCATCTTGCGGGTTGACCAGGTCAAAGTCGGAGTCCTGCTCTACGGCTTCCAAGAAGGCATCGGTAATGCCGACGGAGATGTTGAAGTTGCTGATGTCTCCTTCCGTGCCTTTGCAGCGGATGAACTCCAGGATGTCGGGATGATCTACACGCAGCACAGCCATGTTGGCACCACGGCGTGTGCCTCCTTGCGCGATTTCGCCAAACGCCTTGTCGTAGACGCGCAGGAACCCGACAGGGCCGGTGGCAATGCCGGCAGAGGTGTTTACGCGCGCTCCTTTGGGGCGCAGGCGCGAGAATGAAAAGCCATTCCCGCCGCCCGTTTGCTGGACGAGAGCGGCATTGCGCAGCGTGGAGAAGATCCCGCCCGAGTGCCGGCCCATGTCGTCTTCAATCGGAAGGACAAAGCAGGCAGCCAGTTGCCCCAGTGGAGTGCCCGCGCCGGTGAATGTGGGCGAGTTGGGGAAGAAGCGGACCTCCGCCAGCAGATTGTAGAAGGTTTCCTCCGCTTGGGCGGTGTCTGCACCGTGGTCGGCGTCCGCGGCGGCCACCGTACGTGCGACACGACGGAACATCTCCACAGGCGATTCTGTGGGCAGCCCATCATTTCCTTTGCGGAGATAGCGTTTTCTGAGGACAGTCAGGGCGTTCTCTGTGAAGGGCAGGTTGACCGACTCGTTCTTCCCGTTGTCGGCAGGAACAGAACTCGCATGTTCTTTCGTCTTCTGTGTAGCGCTCATCCTGATGGTTTCCTTAGATCGCCAACCGGAGCTGATGCTCCAGTTCCTTCTCGCGCTCTTTCTGTTCCTTCAGGGTGCGAATCTCTTCGGCCAGGGTGTCAATGTCTGCGAACCGACGATACACAGACGCAAAGCGGACGTACGCCACATCGTCCAGTTTGATCAGCCGGTCCATTACGCGTCCGCCGATGAACTGGCTGGAGACTTCGGCCCGGCCCAGACTGTATAACTCCGCTTCGATGTTTACCACCATATTCTCGATCGTTTCTGTGGGAATCGGGCGTTTGGCGCAGGCACTACTGATGCCAACATAGAGTTTGTCGCGGTCGAATTCTTCGCGCCGGCCGTCTGTCTTTACAATCATCAAGCTGATCGGGGCCACCCGCTCATGGGTCGTGTAGCGCTGTTCGCAGGACAGGCATTGCCGTCGGCGACGGATGCCGCGTACCATGTCACGAGTATCAATTACACGCGAACGTTGCTGGCCACAGAACGGACATTTCATGTTGTTTTGCTCCTTTTCAAAGCAGCCACCATGAGCGCGGAGCGTGCGCCACCAGGGATGAAAATAGGGTCGCAGTTCTCCCCCCCTCGGCCCCCCCGCTGGGGGGGAGAGAGTCACTATCTTCATAACAGTAGCGTACGTAGCTACCCGGGATAGACTATCCAAGCTCCAGCTACTGAACGCCCACTCTCCACGTGCACCCGCTCCTCCAAGTTAGGCAATAAAGTGGGCCGGCGAGCTCAAACACATTTTGAATCTTCAGCCGACCCTTGAAGCTCTCTAGAACACGCTAGATATAGGGGTATAACTGGGGCGATGTGCCATATATTGGCCTTTGTTGCGTAGTAGATTGTAACACAGTTGCTCGGAAATATCAAGAGGGGCAACCTTAAAATTCGACTGTTTGGACACAACCTTTACGTTCGCGATCACACTTCCTCACGTGGCGTTTCGGGAGTGATGGGTGATGTAGCGGCCTTTCGCAGAAACAGAAAGCGCACCTCAAGTGGAGATGCGCTTTCTGCCCCATGTACCCATACCCCTGGGGCACCCCAAGCCCCAGAGCGGAATGTAACGGGGGAGTACCGGCCGGCAGGCCAATGCACTCACCCGCTGGTAGGCAACTCGAAACTTTGCTCCTTTTTCTCTGCGGCTCCGTTATCCACGTTCTCGGAGCCCCATCATGAGGGCAGCCCCTACCGTCACCTGGCCGGGACCTGGCCCAGGCGGCAGCTACGAACCGTTCGCTCTTACCGTAACTGCCTCTCGCCGATTACTTCCGACGGCGCATAAACGGCGGCAGGTTTTGATTGCGAATTATCGTTGGCGTGCCCAGGTCATCCGACGGGTACTGACTACCTACCGGGAAATGCCGGATGTTGTCCAGCTCCTCCCGGTCGCTTATGGAAGGCAGCGACTCAATCTTGCCGTGACCGTCGAACCCAGTGGCGATGACCGTGATCCGCAACTCATCCTCCATGCTCGGATCGATTACGGCGCCAAAGATGATGTTGGCGTTTGGATCGGTCGTGTTGCGGATGATCTCGGCGGCCTCGTTCACTTCGTAGAGGCTCATGTCCATCCCGCCGGTGATGTTGAAGAGTACGCCTCGGGCGCCATCAATCGTCACATCGAGGAGTGGGCTAGAGATGGCCTGCGAGGCTGCTTCCTGGGCACGATTCTCGCCGCCACCCCGACCGACCGCCATCAGGGCAGAGCCGCCCTCAGCCATGATGGATCGCACGTCGGCAAAATCGAGGTTGATCAGACCAGGGATGGTGATCAGTTCGGAGATACCCTGAATGCCCTGACGCAAGACATCGTCCGCTACGCGGAAGGCGTCGTACATGGACGTCCGTTTGTCGACTGTTTGCAGAAGTCGGTCGTTCGGGATGATGATGAGCGTGTCCACCTGCTCCCTCAACGCTGCCAGGCCCTCTTCGGCTGCTTCCATGCGCTGCGTACCCTCAAAGCTGAAAGGCTTCGTGACCACGCCGATGGTCAAGGCCCCGACTTCGCGCGCCAGCTCGGCGATAACCGGGGCGGCGCCGGTCCCGGTACCACCACCTGTACCGGCGGTGACAAACACCATGTCGGCGTCGCGTATCGCTTCCAGCAACTCGTCGCTGGATTCTTCGGCTGCCTTGTGACCGATCTCCGGATCGCCGCCCGCGCCGAGTCCGCGAGTCAGTTTGTCGCCGATGCGGATGCGGTGGGGTGCCTGGGAGAGCAGCAGGGCTTGCGCGTCCGTGTTGACGGCAACAAACTCAACGCCGTGGATGCCTTCCTCGATCATGCGGTTGACGGCATTCGATCCGCCGCCTCCGACGCCCACGACCTTGATTTGCGCAAAGTTGTCTCCCTGTATCGAACGGTTCGATGTGTCTTTCTGTTGGGTATACATGGTGTCCTCCTCACTTGAGTTGCTCATTCCAAAAATCACCACGAGACGCATTCAGATTCCAAACAGCAGCGGGCGGCTCCTGCATTCAATCCGGTAACACAGCTCCCGTGAACCATCCTCGCAGCCGTCCCCACAGCCCGATGCCCCCGGCGGGTCCCCGTTTGCGTGGGCCACCAGCATTCTCCATGCCCCACATTAGCAAGCCGACGCTCGTGGCATAGGCTGGGCTGCTCAGCACATCTACGAGACCCTCCAAGTCGTGAGGGGCGCCAACTCGCACGGGCATGTTCAGTGTCCGCTGGCCCAAAGCGCGGATGCCGGCCAGTTGGGCTGTGCCACCACACAGCACGACTCCAGCTGGGAGTAGCGTGTCATAACCCGTGCGTTTCACCTCACGTAACGTCAAGTCCAGCACCTCCTCAACGCGGGCACCGATCACGGCGGCCAGCTGGCGTTGGGAAATGGACATCTCCACGTCGTCTCCGAAGGTTGCCGCTTCCAGTTTCTGCTCGCCGGGCACTTCAGAGGGCTGCGCATGGCCGTATCGGGTTTTCAAATCTTCGGCCACAGTGAACGGAACCCGCAGGCAGGCCACAACGTCGTTGGTGACGTGGTTGCCTCCCAGTTTCAGGACGGCCGTATGCCAGACGGAACCGTTGATGAACACGGCGATGTCTGTGGTTCCGCCGCCGATGTCGACCAAGATCACGCCTGTCTCGCGCTCCGACTCCCGGAGCACGGCCATGCCGGAGGCCAACGGGTGTAGCACGAAGTCGGTCACACCGATTCCGGCTCGCTCCAGGCATTTCTCCAGGTTACGCAACGAGGTCGAAGCGCCGGTGATGATGTGCGATTCCACCTCCAGCCGGTAGCCGTGCATGCCGACCGGGTCCCGCACCCCATTCTCTCCATCCACCATAAATCCGCGAGGGATCACGTGTACGATTTCCCGATCGTGGGGGATGGCAATCGCCCTGGCGTTTTCCAGCGCCCGGCCCACATCGTCCGGCTCGATCTCTTGATCGCCCCGGCTGATGGCCACGACGCCCCGGCTGTTCAGACCGGCAACGTGCTCACCGGTGACACTCACGTAAGCGCTCTCGATCTGGTAGCCGGATACCTTCTCCGCACGCTCCACGGCAACGGCGATGGCCTCAGAAACCTGCTCTACGTCAACCACCACGCCCGTCTTGATGCCCTTGGAAGCGGCTTGTCCCACGCCAATGATGCGCAGTCGCCGGTCCTCCATGACTTCGCCTACCAAGCAGCATACTTTGGTGCTTCCGATGTCCAGTCCTACGATTGTGCGCATAGCCGGTCCTCCATGAAACGTGATATGTCTCGGTTTCCCTCACGGTTCACTTCTAGCGTTTCGTTCCGTGCTCCCAACACGCCGGTTAGACTCTACGGCTCCGTGGCCGGTACAGGTGTGGCGATCACCCGCTTCTTGTAGTAGGGCTGACCGGGGATGCTCAGGTCCAGGTATTCGACAGCCAGATAAGGTGCGCGTTTCTCGATGAAAGCCTGGTAGATCGCCACCTTGGCTTGCAGCCCCACCCAGTCACCGAAGTAGGCATGCCACCCTCCTGTGGCAACGAAGCTGATGCCGCCGTCTTGACTGAAGTCCATCGCCCTTTGCTCCGGAAGGTAACTGTTCAACTCCAGTGCCGTGAGCACAGGCGTGGCGTCGGGAAGCTCCGCGTTATCGCCCTCCGGCGGGCCCAGACTAACCGCGCGATTGTCCAGGTCCCGAATAACCAGGGTGTCTGTGGGCACCGCCGACCGCAGTGGAAAGAAAATGCCTTCTCGATCAACCCAATACCGTTCCCCCTGCGTCTCCCACACCGCGACCGGCGTTCTTTCCTCCAGTTCGACGACGACCCGGTTCGGCAACGATGCCGCAACGCGGGCTCCCTTCACGGCTGGCAGAGCGCCGATCCTTCTTGTCACCTCGTCCGTATCCACGAAAAAGATGTTATACCCCTCCAGGCCGCTCTGGGCAAACACGGTGTCGCTGGACAGGAGGTTGTTCCCCTGCACGTCGGCTGAGTACACGTAGAAGTCGTAGCTCCAAAAGAACCAGAACAACAGGCCTCCGATGCCGGCCAAGAACGCCACGCTGGCCAGCCGAGACCATAGCCAGCGTACGGCCAGGCCAAGCGGGAAAGACTGAGCCGCCGGGTGCGCGATGACCGTCTCGTACCGGGCGGCGCGCGCAGACCGCCGGGGCTTCCGGCGACGTTTTCGTGTCGGCAACATGTTGGTCAGGATTCTCATAGCTCGTGTCTCAGGTACGTGACCGGAACCAATCCCATCGTTATCCGAAAGGCATCGGGCCTAGCTCTCCAGGTGGAACGTCGTTTTCGACCGCTGCCGGTCGGCGAATCGTTCCAGGGCCAGCTCGATCAGCCGCGAGAGCAGGTCTGGGTAGGACAGACCGGTCGCTTCCCACATCTTTGGATACATGCTGGTGGCAGTGAACCCCGGAATTGTGTTCAGCTCATTGGCGTAGAATGTGCCGCTGTCACGGTCGAGCAGGAAGTCGGCCCGCGCCATGCCTGCACAATCGATCGCTCGGTAGGCCCGCACCGCCAGGCGGCGCACCCGCTCCGTTTCCTCTTCCGACAACTCCGCAGGTATCATCAGATCGGACTCCCCGGCGACGTATTTGGCCCGATAATCGTACCACTCTCCGTGCGGCAGCACTTCCCCGGGCAGGGACGTCTGGGGGTCGTCATTGCCCAGCACGCTCACCTCGATCTCTCGTGCGTTCACAGCGTGCTCCACCACCACTTTGCGGTCGTAGGCCGCCGCCAGGTCGATGGCTTCGCTCAGCTCCGGGCGCGAGTTGGCCTTGCTCACCCCCACGCTGGACCCCAGGTTCACCGGCTTGACGAAACAGGGCAGGCCGAGTTCGGCGATCAGCATGTCCAGAATCGTGTCCGGTTCCTGTTCCCATTCCCGCCGGAGGAAGACCCTGTACTCCACAATGTCCAGTCCGGCCTGGGCGAAGGCCGCCTTCATTATCTCCTTGTCCATCCCCACCGCCGATCCGGTGACCCCGGCACCAACATAGGGCACGTTGGCCATCTCCAGCAATCCTTGCACCGTGCCATCCTCGCCGTACGGGCCGTGCAGGACGGGAAACACCACATCCACGCCACGGAGCAGCTCCTCGGTGGGCAACAGGCTGCCCCCGCTGGCCGGTTTTCCCTCGTGATAGGCGGCGTGCAGTTCCGCCCACACTTCCTTCCTGTTCAACCACCGCCCGTCGTTCGTGATGCCGATCGGCACCACCTCGAATCGAGAGACGTCCATGTAATCCATGACCGACCGGGCCGAGTTGAGGGAAACTTCGTGCTCGCCCGACCGCCCCCCAAAAAGAACCCCCACGCAAACCTTACTCTTGTCCGGTTTTGTTATCATTTTCCCCCTGCTCCCTCCTCCCAATCTCCAATCCGTTCGATCTCCGGCACCAGCGTGACGTTGAACTGAGACCGCACCTCTTCCTGGGCCAATTCCACGAGGGCCCAAACGTCTCGCGCCGTAGCACCACCCCGGTTGACGATGAAGTTGGCATGTTGCGGCGAGATCTGCGCGCCGCCGATTTGGTGGCCCTTCAGGCCGGTGGCCTCGACCAGGCGGCCGGCGTAATCACCGCGCGGATTGCGAAACACCGACCCGGCGTTCGGTTGCCTCGGCTGGCTGGTCGTCCGCTGCTGGACGTAGCCGGCGATGCGGGCCAAGATGTCCTTCGGATCTTCCCGGCGCAACTGGAACCGCGCCTGGAGGACGATCGACCGCTCGCCGGCGGGCATCTCCCGCAGCGCGCTCGTTCGATAACCGAGGCCCAACTCGCCGGCCGGCCGGCGGACCTGGCGACTTTCGCCTGGTTCGGGCCCGCGCTCCAGCAATTCCACGTCGAGCAGCACGTCGGCGAGCGAGTGGCCCCAGGCCCCCGCGTTCTGGACGACGGCGCCGCCCACGCTGCCGGGCACGCCCACGGCCCATTCCAGCCCTGCCCAGCCATCGCGGGCCAATTCCCCCGCCAGCATGGGGAGCGTGGCCCCCGACTCCGCCGTCAGGATTGCCGTGTTCGCAGCGCCCGGCTCGACGTGGTGGGCCCGGCAACGGTTCTCGATCACCAGGCCGCGGATTCCGGCGTCGGCGACGAGCACGTTGCTGCCGCCGCTGAACACCAGGCATGGGACATCTGCGGCCCAGGCTGCCGTGACGGCTTGCTCCAGCGTGTCTATGGTGTCGGCCCGCAGGAAGTAATCCGCGGGGCCGCCAATGTGAAAGGACGTGTGGCGCGACATCGGCTCGGCACGGCGCAGACCGAATCGCGCATCCAGCTTCATGACCGTTGGGGGGATATTAGCCCCAAACATTCCAGCAGACGGAAACGTAGTCGCCGCTCGCGATCAAGGATCTCCTGTTCCGCGCCTCGCTGGCGAGTGGCGGACCGTTTTCCGCCGCCACCGCCGCCACGCATCGGCGGGGCGAAGGCCGGTCGTTCCTGGGCCAGCATGGCTGCAACATCCGGCCCCGGACCCAGTTGGTTGAGCAGGCGGGCAGCGATGTCGGTTGCGCGCTGTCTATGGCTCATCATCGCTCCTTGTGTCATGGTATCCATCCTCCTCCGGTCGGTTCCGCGTCCCGCGTTTCGCGGTCACGTTCAGTGTTCCGGCGTTCCCTCGCGATACCCGAAACTTACGCTCCTAAGGGAACTCCAAGAGAATAGTCCTCTCCCAAACAGATTCACGATGCGGCCCACAATACCGCGAAAAAGCAATCTGCAAGGGAGTTCCTTGGGCTTTTCCACCTCGTTTGAAGACACTTCGCGAATTCTAACAGGCTTCGTGATACCTTTCTGGCAAGTTTATTTCTCTGGAAAAGCCTAACGCCTTCAACAGGCGCGGCCCCAGGGTGGTCACGTTTCCGGCCCCCAGGGTGATCACCGTGTCCCCCGGCCGAGCATATTGAAGGGCATACGCCAACGCCCGGTCCAGCGAGCCGACGTAGCGGGCGTCTGGGTGATCCATCTTGGCGACCAGCGACTGGGCGTCCACTGTCCCGTTCGACACCTCCCGTGCCGCGTAGATATCGGTGACCAGGACGTGGTCCGCTTGACCGAAGCAGGACGCAAACTGGTCGAGCAGCGCCTTGGTGCGGCTGAAGGTATGGGGCTGGAAAATCGCCCACACTGGGCGGTCAGGCGATTGGTCCCGCAACGCAGACAACGTTGCCTGCACCTCGGTGGGGTGATGGGCATAATCGTCCACAACAAGAATCTCGCGGGCGATCCCCAGGCGTTGCATCCGCCGGTCCACGCCGCGGAATGATTCCAGTGCCGTTCGCGCCGCCTCTGTGGCGGCCTGCGCTATCCCGTGGCGTTGCCCGACCCAGCGGGTGACTGCTATCGCGGCGAGCGCGTTGCTCACGTTGTGTTTCCCCGGCACAGGCAGCGCAAACCGGCCCATATCCTGTCCCCGGAACCGCACGGAGAAATCGTTTCCGCCCTGTGCGTTGCCGGCAATGTCTGTGGCCGTCCAATCGCCGGCCTCCTCCAGGCCATAGCGCCAGACGGTCACGTTTGGCGCACGGGTTTGTAGAGCGTCTTCCAGCGCCGCGTCCGGTGTATGGGCGATGATTACGCCTCCAGGCTGCACCTGCTCCAGGAAGCGACCGAACGCCTCGGTGACGTCGGCCATGTTCGCGAAGATGTCGGGGTGATCCATCTCGATGGTGGTGACGACAGCCGCATCGGGACGCAATCCCAGAAAGGCGTGATCGTACTCGTCCGCTTCGACTACAACCAGGTCGGAGCGGCTCAGACGAATGTTGCTATCCCACTCGCGTACGATGCCACCGACGAGGACCAACGGGTCCAGGCCGGCTTCCTCCAGACAGAGGCCGGTCATCGCGGTGGTGGTGGTCTTGCCATGTGTGCCGGCGATGGCCACGCACCGTTTGCCGTGGGTGACCTGAGACAGCAGCTCATCTCGCTTAATGACCGTTCGCCCCTGCTGTTTGGCGGCCACAAGCTCCGGGTTGTCCGCAGCGATAGCCGACGAGACGACGACCAACTCGGCATCGCCCACATGCCGCGCGTCGTGGCCGATGTGGACGGTGATCCCCCCTTGCGCCAGCCGGGTGGTCAGCGGAGAGGCCTCCCGGTCCGAGCCGGAAACCTCCCAGCCCCAGGAGCGTAGCAAACGGGCCAGGCCGGATAGGCCGATACCGCCGATGCCCACGAAGTGGGCGGACGAATTCCGGTCTTGTCTCATCCCGTTCACTCCGTCGCCTCACTCAGCCCAAGGAAGTTGAGGATGGGTTGTGTGGCCCGTTTCAGGCTGGCCAGCACTCCTTTGAAAACAGGGGGCACGGCCAGGAACAGGACCGCAAACAGCAGGAATTTGAGGTCCCTGTTCAAGGTTTGGTATACTTTTTCCGGATTGTTGATAAAGTGCAGGTTGACTTGAAGCTTGCCGGTCGTGCTCGGATTGATGCGCAGGAACCAGGAAAGGTCCAGGTTCAGATCGGCCTGTGGAGGGTGTAGTTTCCAGTACTTCGCCATGAATTCAAGCATCAACGTGGAAAAAATGGTGCCGTTCATGCCGCCGATCGCGAAGCCAACGACCTTCGCGCTGAACCGGTCCTTGGCGTTGGCGACGTAGCGGACGAAGGCGAACATGATCAGAAATGCGACCAGGAAAATGGCAAATTTAATCAAGGGCAATGTGCCCTCGTCCCAATTCGTCCCCAGCACAAAGTTGAAGGCCTTGCGGATGAAATCCGCGGTCTTGATCGCTGTCCCGTAGGCCAGGAAGATGCCGGCCGAGTTCAACGCTGCCTTGCCCGGCCCCTGGACAAAGCCAAAGAGACCGAAGAGCAAGGCCAGCAGGATCGTTACGGTCCAGAAATCAACCGGCCTTTTGATGACGGTGTTTGCCAGGGCTACAGACGCTGGAGTCATTTCGTTTTAACCAGTTCGCAAAGCAGGCCGGCGATGCGTTGCGCGGCATCCGGGCGATCCATGTCGTGCAAGCGCTGGCGCATCCGTTTGCGCCGCGCCTCATTGGCCAGCAGTTCGGTCACCACCGGCGACAACTGCCGGGCAAGCTCTGTGTCATCGATCATCACGGCAGCGCCGGACTCGGTCAGGTAGCGAGCGTTCTGCTCCTGATGGCGGCCGGCGTGCGGGTAGGGCACCAGGATTGCCGGCAACCTCGCGGCGGGCAACTCGCCGAGTACGGACGCACCGGCCCGCGAGATCGCCAGGTCGGCCGCGACGAGAGCCCCGGCCATGTCCTCGTGCAGGTAAGGTTCCACACGATAGCGGGCGGCGAGGGGGTCGGGGAGAGTGTTCCGGCATTCCTGCAGCCAGGCGTAATCCGCCTGGCCACAGACGTGCAGAAGCTGGGCCCGGCTGATGAGTGTGGGCAGGTTCCCCGCTACGGCCACGTTGATGCTGTGCGCTCCGCGACTGCCCCCAAAGACGAGCAGAAGCGGGAGGTCGGGCCGGAACCCGAACCTGCGGCGGGCCTCCGCACGATCCACCTCACGCAACTCCTTCCGAACCGGATAGCCGGTGGCGATTCCTTTGTTCCCAAACAGGCGAGCCGTGCGCTGGGCGGTGACGGCCACGTTGGTTGCCAAAGGGGCGAGCACACGCACGGCCAGGCCAGGCACGATGTCCGGCAGGTAGATCACGGTCGGTGTCCGTCGCAGGCGTGCCGCGAGTACGGCCGGCGCGCTGACATAGCCGCCGGTGGCCAGGAGGACGTGTGGCCGGAACTTGCGCAGGATGCTCCAGGACTCCATGACGCCCCGCACGAGGGACATGGCATGACGCAGTTGCTGGGCCCGGCCCATACCCCGTAACCCCCCGGCCGAGATGCCGGCGAACGGTAGTTGCGCTTTTGCTACGAGTTGAGCTTCCATACTTTGCTTGCTACCTATGAAGAGGATGTCCACGTCGCGCTCAAAGGGCGACTGCGCGTCCCCTGTCTTCTGTACTTTGGCCAGCGCCTGGATGACGGCCAGTGCCGGATACACATGGCCTGCCGTGCCACCGCCCGTAACTGCCACCCGCATGGTGCGTCACTGCCGGTTCGCGGTCTTGCTGCTCCGCGAAACGCTGAGCAGGACGCCGATCCCAACCAACGAGATAATAAGAGATGACCCCCCCAGGCTGATGAACGGCAGCGTAACGCCGGTTGTGGGCATGGCAGCAGTGGCTACCGCGATGTGCATGAACGCTTGCATCGTAATCCAGGCGGTGATCCCGGTGGCCAGAATCGTGCCGAAGGCATCGGGAGCTGCCAGGGCAATGGTGAATCCGCGATGAGCCAGGATCAGGAAAAGGCTGATCACGAGCAAACCGCCGATCAGGCCGGCCTCGTTGCCGATAACGGAGAAGATGTAATCGAAACCAACGCTGGGGAAAATCCTCCAAAAGTCGCTGCTGTGGCCTAAGCCCTGACCCAAGGGACCTCCATCGGCGAGGGCCACCTCGGAGAGGTTTTGCTGGTGCCCAACATCGAGTCTTGTTTCCGGTGTGGGATGCCGCCACGCCTCGATGCGATCCATCTGGTATCCGGTGATGGCGATCACGCTCGCGAGGGTGATCGCCCCGATGATGGTTGACAGCACGAACTGCTTGGTGTCTGCGCCGGCGATGTAGAACATAGCAAGCGAGGTGAGCACAATCAGTACCGATGTGCTGAAGTCAGGTTCGCTGAGGATCAGGGCAGCGACCAACCCGACCATCAGCCCGAAAGGAAACAGCCCAAATTCCAGTTGACGGATCTTCTCGCCCTTGGATGATGCCCAGTGCGCGATGTAAATCACCATGCCGAACTTCGCCAACTCACTCGGCTGGCCAGAGTTTCCTAAGAGCCAACGCTGGGACCCGTGTACAGATGTCGTGAACAGGACGGCGACCAACATGATCAGGATGACTCCCATCAAAGGCAATGACGCGCGTTTCCAAAACCGGTAGTCCACGCGGGTCACGATCAGCATGGCGATCACGCCCATGCCGCCCAGGGCAACCTGACGCATCAAGTCGTGCATCGGGTCATCGATGTTCTTCATGTACGTTACGCTGAAGACGGCCACCAACCCTATGAGCAAGAGGACGCTGACCGTCAGCACCAACCAGAGGTCTGGGCTTTGTTGACGCTCCCGTCGCTGCTTTCCTGAAGCCTTTGCGCCTACGGTTTTTGTGGTCATGGCTATCCTGTTTATTATGCCTGGCCCGGATCGCGGTGTTCCAGTTTCAATGCGGGAGTCTCATGCTCGAAACCTGGAACCCGCACCCGGCGCTGCTGCGATCTGTGCCTGGCCTTAGCTCGGCAGGTTCATCACGATGCGCTTGAAACGTTGGCCACGCTCAACGAAGTCCTGGAAGGCATCGAAACTAGCGCAGGACGGGGAGAGCAGTACGACATCTCCGGCCTGTGCGGTCTGGGCAGCGGCGGCCACGGCTTCCTCCATGGTAAGATACCGTTGAATCCCCAGTTGGGAACCGTTTGGGCGTGCGCGCGCCACCGCTTCCTCTATGAGCGAGGCCGCTTCGCCAAACAGGATCAGTTCTCGAGCTCTCTCTACGATGAGGCGGGCCATGTCGTCCATGGGCAGGTTCTTGTCACGGCCCCCGGCCAGCAAGATGATGGGAGCATCAAAGGCACGCAGCGCGGCCATGGTGCGCTCAGGCGATGTGGCAATCGAGTCGTTCACATACTGAATGCCCCGGCGCTCCCGCACTTTCTCCAGCCGGTGTTCCACCCCGGCGAAGCTGGTAGCCGCCCATCGGATGGCGTCGAGAGGGGCGCCAGCGGCCACAGCCGTGGCACAAGCGGCCAGGACATTCTCGATATTGTGCTCGCCGGGTAGACGGATGTCCGCTGCGGCGCAAACGGTGCGGGTTTCGTTGTCCTGGCGGATAACGAGGTTGCCGTTTTGGACGAATGCACCACTGGCCACCGGCTGGCGAGCGCTGAAGTAGCGGACCTCGCCACGGGTTAGATCGGCCAGGCGGCGAGTGTTCTCGTTGTCGTATCCCAGGATGGCGATGTCTCCCGCTCGTTGGTGGCGAAGGACCTGACTCTTCGCATCGATGTACCGCCTCATCGAGTTGTGCCGGTCCAGGTGATTCGGCGTGATGTTCAGGATCACCGCGATGTGCGGGCTGCGGCGAAGCCCTTCCAATTGAAAGCTGGAGAGTTCCATGACCACCAGGTCGTCACGTGAGACCTTGTCCACCTGGTTGATGAGTGACCAGCCGATGTTGCCGCCGATCCAGGTCTTCTGGCCGCTGGCTTGCAGCATCTCACCGATCAGGGTGGTGGTGGTTGTCTTGCCGCTGGAGCCGGTAATGCCGATGATTGTAGCCGGGCAGAGTTCAAAGAACAACTCGGTGTCGCTACTGATCCGCGTGCCCCGACGTTTGGCTTCCATCAGAATCGGGATGTCGGGTGACACACCGGCGCTGACGAAGAGTACGTCGGCATCGAGCAGTTCCAGTGGGTGGCCTCCAAGGATGAAACTGATGGGCCAGCCGGCCAACTCGGTCAATTGCTCTTGCAGCACACCCATCCCTTTGACGTCGCTGACTGTGACGCGGGCCCCACGAGAAGCCAAGAATTTGGCCAGCGCTGTACCCTGGCGAGCCAGCCCCAGGACAGTTGCTCGCATCCCGTCGAACCCGTTGTCGAAACCGTTTCCTTTGTTGTTTCTCATTCGGTTCTCCCTCCCACAGTACTTTGCGATTGCACTTTGCGATTGGCGCTTGGCGAAAAGCAGGCGGCCAACGATCATCCGCTGGCGGCCGGCGGCTAAACCAACGCCAGCGCGATGCCAATCATGCCAGCCAACATTCCGATCAGCCAAAAACGTTGCACAGTTTGCACTTCTGACCAACCCAGCAACTCGAAGTGATGATGCAGGGGCGCCATCTTGAATAGCCTCTTGCCCCCCGTCCATTTGAAGAAAGCGACTTGCGAGATGACCGAAAGGGTTTCCCCGACGAATACGATGCCCACGACGGGCAACAGCAGCCATTGCCCCGTCATCAGAAAGACCGTACCGAGCGTGGCTCCCAGGGCTAACGAACCGGTGTCACCCATGAACAGTTGGGCCGGATACGCATTGTACCAAAGGAACGCCAGGATGCCGCCGGTCATGGAAAAGCTGAATGTTACCAGGTGGGCCTGTCCCTGCAGGTAGGCGATGACGCCCACGCAAGCAAAGGCAATTGCCGATGTGCTACCGGCAAGTCCATCCAACCCATCGGTCAGGTTCACCGCGTTCGCAGTGCCCACGATGACGAACATCGCGACCGGGATGTATAGCAGCCCGATGTTGATCTTCTCAGGCCGCGTAGGGATCGCCATGCTGTGCAAGTCCATGATTCCGTACAGGATGAAAGCGGCTACGCCGGCAATGGCCGCCAACCAGGCCATCTTGTAACGAGCCAGGATCCCCATCTTCTGCTCCCCACGGCGGCGCTGTATTCCAAGCCAATCGTCTACTGCTCCCAAGCAGCCACAACTCACGCTCACGGCCAGTGGCAGGAGGATCGAGTGGTAGGAAGGGAATGTGAGCAGCGCGTTGAACACCGTAGTGGGAATCAGGATCATGATCCCGCCCATGGTTGGCGTTCCGATTTTTGTAAGGTGCCTGCTTGGGCCGTCAACTTTGATCTTCTCTCCGAGCTGCCGACTGCGTAGAAAGCGGATCAGAGGGCTACCCCAGATAACCGAGAACACAAACGAAAGCGCGCCCAGCGTCAAAGAGTAAGCCATCGCTTAGCTTGAGACAGACGAAGAGAGAGCAGCGACGATCTCTTCCATCTGTAGGCCTCGCGACCCCTTGACGAGCAGAATGTCTCGCTCTTGCAACAGGGTGCGTAGCAGGTGAATGGCTTCCTGTTTTGTAGCGAACGCCTGCACCTGCTGGTCCTTCATTCCGGCAGCGAGTGCCGCTTCTCCAATGAGCCGGCCGAGTTTTCCGACTGTTACCAGCAGGTCGGCAACGTCGGCGGTGCGAGTCCCAACCAGTTCGTGGCCGGCCTGTTCATAGCTGCCCAGTTCGTACATATCACCGAGCACAGCAATCCTTCGGCCGGGCAGATCGGCCAGCAGGTTCAAGGCAGCCAGGGTCGAGGCCGGGCTCGCATTGTACGTGTCGTCCAGAATGATGGAGCCGTGAATGCCTGGGACGGTCACCAGGCGGACTTGGGCCGAGATGTCCTTCAGCCCACCGATGATCTCGTCCCACCCTTCGCCTTCGATAAGGCCCACGCTGGCCGCGGCCAGGGCTGTGTGTACGCTGTGCTGGCCCAGCAGAGGAACGACGGCGAAGATGTCCTCACTCGCGGTGTGAAACTGAAAGCGTAGCCCCTCGATGCCCCTGCTCTCGATCTGATCGGCCCACAGGTCACAGGTCGGCGACAGGCCGTAGGTGAACACCTGTGCCTCGGTGCGTTCGGCCAGCGACCGCACGCGTGGGTCGTCGCCGTTCAGAATCGCCGTGCCCTGAGGCGGCAGTGCTTCAACCAATTCTGCCTTGGCATCGGTGATCGCCTCCAGAGAGCCCAAGCGTTCCAGATGGGTCGGGCCGATGTTGGTGACCACGCCGGTGTGGGGTAGCGCCAGGTTGGCCAGGTGTCGGATCTCCCCGATCGCATACATGCCCATCTCCAGCACGGCTCGTTCGTGTTCCGGCGTGAGCTGGAGCAGGCTCCAGGGTAGGCCGATCTCGTTGTTGTAATTCCCTGCGCTCTTCAGGGTGTGAAACCGTTGCTTGAGCACGGACGTAACCTGTTCTTTCACCGAGGTCTTGCCGACGCTCCCCGTCACGCCGACTACGCGAATGTGAGGGAGTTGTCTGCGCCAATAGGCGGCGACTTCTTGGAATCCGGCCAGGCTGTCGGGCACGATGAAAATGTAGGGCGGTTCGGCCTGCTCCGTTTCCGGCGGCTCTCCTGAGATGAACGTCGCGGCTGGCAAACCCAATTGCTGGGCCATGGGTTCGGCGATCACCGCGCTGGCTCCGCGCTCCAGGGCGTCCCGGATGAAGGTGTGTCCGTCTTCGTGCTCCCCCTTCAGGGCTACGAAGAGGCTGTCTGGTGTCGCCTCTCGTGAGTCGATGGTCACCTGGGAGATAGGCCGATCCAGCCCACGGAACGGTGGCGGATGCCCTGTCACCAAGGCCTCGAAAAGCGTGCGTACGGTCAGCGATCTTCTAGCCGTCATGACCCATGGTTTCCGCTGGTGGCCTGGCGCATCTGATCTGGCGCGATGTGCAGGTAATGAAACAGTTGCCAGGCGATTTTCTGGAACAAGGGGGCGGCAGATTGCGAGCCCCAATACTCGTTGGTCTCGATCCCTTCCAATATGATGAGCGCCAGAAACTGTGGATCGTCGGCCGGCGCCCAGCCGACAAATGACCCAATGATGTCCTTCTTGTCCTTGACGCCGTTGATGAAGACATCGGCTGTGCCGGTCTTGCCGGCGATGGACCAGCCGGGGATCAATGCCTTGTCCGTCTCCATCTCGACAGCGTCTACCAGCATGTGATTCAGTTGGTTGGCGATTTCCGGGCTGAGGACTTGCCTGACCACGACAGGCGGTCTTCGGCGCACGACGCCATGGTCTATGATGGCGCCGACCACACGCGGTCGCATGAGCAGGCCGCCGTTCGCCACGGCCGAGACGGCGGTAGCCAGTTGGATCGGCGTGACGGAGATGCCCTGTCCGTAGGCGTTGGCCACCAGGTCCGATTCTGTCCACTCCCCATCGCCGGGAATCTTCATCTTTCCCCGGATCTCTCCAGCCAGGTCTATGCCGGTGCGTTCATTGAAGCCAAAGGCGAGCGTGTAGCTGACAGCTCGCCGCGCACCCAGCTTCACGTTGAGATAGGCAACACCAGTGTTCAGTGAGTCACCCAGAATCTGGGTGAGGTCTACGGTCCCGTAGGCCCCTCCGTCCCAATTCGTTACCCGAACGCCGCCGAAGATGTACTCGCCTGTGTCATGAAAGGTGCTCTTCGGCGTGAAGAGGCCGGATTTCAGCGCGTTCGCTACCGTAACGATCTTGAAGGTGGAACCGGGGTCATACTGCCGGCTGACCGCGTAGTTCTCGATGTTCGGAATATCGGCCTTCGTGATGGCGTTGGGGTTGTAGTCCGGTCTGTTGGCCATGGCCAGCACGTTGCCGGTCTTGGGCTCCATAATGATGATCGTGCCGCGGCGGGCACCGAACTGCTTCAGCGCGCTTTCGAGGTCTTTCTCCACCAAGTACTGAATGCCCCGATCAATGGTAAGCACCAGGTCCACTCCCTGCTGGCTGGGCGCCAGTGTGCGCATACCAATTTGGACCAGCTCGGCTACCTGAGTGGTTTCGGAAGGCCGGGTGTCCTCAAGGACGAACAGATCGCGAAGGTCTGCTTCCTTGGCAGAGGAGCAATCCTCGGCGGCGGGGGACCCGTCCTGCAACAGGCTGTTGTACTTTTCCTCCAGGCCCATTGCGCCGCAACCGGTACCCAGGCTTACGAAGCCGAGGACATGGGAGGCCAGGTTGTCATTCGGGTAGACTCGATAGGGCTTCGGCTCTACCCTGAGCCAGGGTTTTTCGGCTATTCCCTGCAAGGCTTCACCATCCTCAATCGGCAGGGTCGTCGTGATCTGGGTCAGCACGACGTGGGCCCCATCCTTCGACCGGGCCAGTTCCGAGGCGATGTAGTCTGGCGACATGTGTAGGTGTTGGGCAACCTCTTGAATGGCCTGCTGTCTTTCCTGCTCATCTTTCGCTGCTCTGGCCAGGGTCTTGGGCGTAATTCCCACCTCATAGCGGGTGCCGTCAATGGCCATGATTGCCCCTTTTCGATCGAGGATGTTGCCGCGCGGTTTGGGCGTTTTTGTTTTGGTGGAGGCGTAGACATAACGCTCCTTGCTCAGGTCCGGATGCGGCAGGATTTGCCAATACGCCAGCTTCGCCGCCAACAGGCAGGCGAGGGCCGCAACGATCGTAATGGCTATGTTGATCCGGCGCTTTCTTTGGGCAACCAAAGATCGTTGGTTCTTGCTTTGCATTCGCCTACGGCCTGATCGTGTCATTCTCGGATGCCATCCTCAAAACGGTTTTTCAGGCAATGAATCGATCGGGAGATAGTCTGGATCGCTCATCCTGGTCATTCCCAAAGAGCGAGCCCGCTCCTGAACGGCTTGTGGTGGCTGAGCTTTTGCAATGTCCAGCACCAGCGCGTGTATGCGTCGGGTCTGTTGCAAATGTTCACTCTGAAGCTCCTCGATCTTGGCTTGTGTTGTCGCCACCGCACTCACCTCTGCCAGGTACAGGAGCAGCAAGGCACCAATAAGGACCAGCATCCCCAGCGTTCTCCACAGTGTCTCGATGTTCAACGGGCGCTTCCGTGGAGTCCAGCGCTGGCGGAGCGGTCGGACAAACGAAAAGTATGTCCTGCGATTTGTGGGCATTGTTCACACTCGTTCCGCGATGCGGAGCTTGGCGCTGCGGCTCCGCCGGTTGCGTTGCACCTCTGCCGCGGTGGGCACGATCGGCTTCTTGGTCAATCGCCGCAGTGTGGCCCGGTGTTCACAACCGCAAACCGGTTGTTCGATCGGGCAGATACAATCCTTCTCCTCTTGGCGTATGAAATCCTTGACGATGCGATCTTCTAAAGAATGAAATGATATGACCGCGAGACGTCCTCCTGTCGGCTTTAGAAGCTGCACTGCCTGGGGAAGGGCGGCACGCAAATCATCTAGCTCGTTGTTAACCGCGATCCGCAAGGCCTGAAACGTCTTGGTGGCCGGATGTATGCGGCCTCGTCGGCGTCCGACTGTTCTGGCGACGATGTCGGCCAGTTCTGTAGTGGTCCGAAGCGGGCGATTGCGGGCAATGGCCCTAGCGATTGCCTTCGAGCGGCGCTCCTCGCCGTACTTCCATAGCAAGTTGGCCAGGTCATCTGCCGGAAGCTTGTTGACTAGGTCTGCCGCGGGCCGGGCTAGATGCGGGTCGTAGCGCATGTCGAGCGGCCCGTCCGTCTGAAAAGAGAAACCCCGGCTTTCGTCGGCGAGTTGCAGCGAAGACCACCCCAAGTCGAGCAATATGCCGTCCACCTGCACAAAACCTGCGGCACGAGCCACGGAGCCGAGATTCGCAAAGCTGGCCTGGATCAGGGTTACCCTTTCGCCAAATGGGACCAGGTGCTGGCGGGCAGCGTCCAGGGCCTGCGGGTCAAGGTCCAACGCCAGGAGCCGTCCATCCGGCGCACTCTTTTCCAGCGTGCCGAAGGCGTGACCTCCGGCGCCTACGGTGCAGTCGACGTATGTGCCACCGGGATGAATGGCCAGACCGCCAAGCACCTGTTGGTAAAGAACGGGGACGTGGACTAAATGCCTTCGCCGGCCAGTTGCTCTACTATGGAAGCGAATTCTCCTTCGGTCTCCTCGTTCATCTCCTGCCACAGACGGGGGTTCCAGATCTCCAAGAAATCTCCGACCCCGGTGATGACAACCTCCCCGTCCAAGTGGGCGAACTGACGCAAGTTCTCCGGTATCATGATGCGGCCTTGCCGGTCGAGCTCGCACTCGCTGGCCCAAGCCATGATCTTGCGTCGATACAATCTTCCCCGCGGGTCGCCGAGCGGCAGGCTGTTCACCCGCTCGGCGAGACGATACCACCGCTCCTCAGGGAAGATTTGCAGGCAGATGTCGCCGCCAAATCCTCGGGCCACAAAGACTCGCCCACTAAGTCGAGTGCGATACTTCGCCGAAATTGTCAGACGGCCCTTGTTGTCCAGAGCGTAGGTGCTGTGCCCCGTGAAGTTTTGCGTCATTTATGGACCCACTTACCGATCAGGGATCAATCCCCACAGAGATGTACAACTAAAGGAAGAGTAACCACTTTCCCCCACAAATCCCCACTCTTCACTATTATAGCCTAAGTTTCAATCTTTGTAAAGACCTCTAAGACCAACATACCTACAACTTTAAGGTTGGCTTGGACGAAAACC
>CAZDTE010000026.1:14120-30680 GCA_964508275.1 uncultured Ardenticatenales bacterium | reverse complement strand
CCGGGGGGGAAGAAAGCCCTCCCCCCCTGTGGGGGGAGCTGGAGGGGGGAGAGTTCCGCAAGTGAAGCACGATCCTGGAGACCTGAACAATGCCTGAAGCGAAAGCCAAGAAGCACGTGCATCCGGCCATACTCGCTCGTGCTAGAGAACTGCGCCGTCCGATGACGCCGCAAGAAAGGAAGTTGTGGAATCGACTGCGTCGCAAACAACTCTACGGGTTCAAGTTTCGACGGCAGCATCCCCTCTTCCGATTCATCCTTGATTTTCTCTGCTTTGAGCACAAGTTAGTGATTGAAATTGATGGAGGTGGCCACTACGAGCCGACGCAGCTGGCGTATGACCAAGCCAGAACCGAATGGCTGGAACAACGGGGGTTTCGGGTCATTCGCTTCACGAACCGTGACGTGGACACCAATATTGAGGGCGTCTTGCAGGAAATCGCCCGGCAGTGTGGCATCGAGGAATAGCCGTTCACCTGGGGCGAGCGAGCGGGCACCACCGGACTTGTTTTCGAGGCTGACGGAGGAAGGGATTGCGGTGGTGGAGGCAACGGATGGGATAGGTTCGGGGTGGGGTGAGATTCGCCCCCCCCGCGCGGACATGAAGGCGTGGAGTTGACGATTCGGGCATACGGTGGTATCATCGCGCGAGCATAGACACATTTATGGTACGGTTAATGAGGCAACCTTGATCCAAGCAAAGACTTCTTCGTTTCACGTATCTCGTTTCACGCACCACGCTGCGCGTGCCACGGCGCTGGTCGTCTTGCTCGTGCTCCTCGGGCTCGGCTGGGAGATGCGCTCCGTTGCCGCCCAGGGCAGCATCACGCGGGTCGCCACGGTGGACACGCCGGGCGAAGGCTGGGGAATCCACGTGTCCGGCGGCTACGCCTACGTCGCCGACGGCAACGCCATGCTCACCGTTGTCGACGTGCGCGACCCGTACCAACCTGTGGTCGCTGGCACCTACACCGACGGTGGCGGGCGCGCCTTCGGCGTTTACGCGGAAGGGGGGCGCGCCTACCTGGCGAACAAGTGGGACCGCCTGCGCATCTTCGACGTCTCCAACCCGGCCCAACCGACGCCGCTCGGGCGGTGGCGAGAGAAGGACGGGCAGGGCCAGGACACCGGCAACTCGAAGGGAGTCTGGGCGGTGGGGCAATACGCGCTGCTGGCCGACGAATGGGGCGGCCTGCTGTCCATTGACGTGGGGAACCCGGCCAACCCCGTGCGAGTCGACCAGTACCAGCTCGATGGTCTGTTCGGCGAATCGCTGTGGGTGGAGGGCACCGTGGCCTACGTGGCCGGCGGGCAAGGGGGGCTACACATCGTGGATGTCTCCAATCCGGCAGACCTGCGCAAGATCGCTCATCTGCCGCTGACCGGCTATGCCTACACGTCGTATGCCGGCAACGGGCTCGCGCTGGTGGCCGGCTGGGGCAATGGCGGCCACATCGTGGACGTGTCGAACCCGGCGGCGCCGGTCGCCGTGGGCACCTGGCCATCGGCCAACGAATCGTGGCATGCCTACGCCACCGGTCACTTCCTGCTGGTCGCCGATGGGACCGCCGGCCTGCGCGTCTTCGATATCACCAACCCGGCGGCTCCCCAGTTCATCACCGGTGGCGCCACACCCAACCGGGCGCTCTACATCGACGTGCAGTGGCCGTATGCCTACGTGAGCTACGGCCCCACCGACCGTGAGGGTGCCAGCGGGCCCGGCGGCGTGGCCATCTTCGATCTCACCGGACTCGTGGCTACACCCACGCCGACGTTTACACCGACCGTCACACCGACTCCCACACCATCCTGCGCGTTGCCAGGTGATTTGAGCGGAGACGGGTTCGTGACCGTTGCCGATATGAGTCTGATTGCTGGGCACTGGGGCGCGAGCCCACCGGACCCGAAATTCGACACCGTGCCAGATGGCGAGGTCGATCTGTACGACGTGATGTGGATTGCCGCCCGCTTTGGAACCTCCTGCCCGACGCCCACGGCCACAACCACGGCCACCCCGTCGCCGACCGCGACGCCGACGGCCACGCCCACAGCTACCGCAACGCAGACGAGCAGCGCTAACCGGCTGGCCATGGACGGGATGCAATCGTACTGGGGCGATCTGAACTTTCATCTCCGCCACGGCTTTGGGGACGGGACGCCGGCCGAGGCGTATGCCCTGGCCAAAGGGAGCGGCTACGACTTCCTGGCCGTCACCGAGCAGAACGATCACCTGACGGCGCAGCTTTGGGCCGAGATGGGCACAGCCGCCCAGGCCGCGAACATCGAGGGCCAATTCCTGGCCCTGCGCACGTTCGAACAGATCGGCAACTACCAGGAAGGCCACATCTTGGTGTTCAACTCCGCCAACTACGTGGGGCAGCAAGCGTTGGCCGAGTTCTATCCCTGGCTGGCCGTGCAGCCGGCCGACGTGCTGGCCATGTTCAATCACCCGCGCCCGGACCTGAACTGGACGTACAACGACTTCGCCTACGATCCCGATGCCGACCGGCACATCGTGTTGCAGCAGGTGCTGGATTATTATCACGACGAGTACACCCACGGCCTCGATTTTGGCTGGCATGTCGCGGGCACCGGCTTTGGCGATCCGTACAACACCGCGTTATTCGGGCATAACCGCACCTACGGCGTGATGTTGCCGGCGCTGACGTCGGCGAACCTGCTGGATGCCATGCGGAATCGCCGCTTTTTCGGCACCGAGCACGAAGGCAAGCTGGCCATCGCCGTGCAGGCGAACGGCACCTGGATGGGCAGCAGCATCCCCGCCACCGGCACGCTGAACTTCGACATCCGCGCCCGCGACACGACCTACCAGCCGATCGCGCGGATCGATCTGATCGAGGGGGGCGCTTGTGGCCCGCAGATCGTGGCTACCACGACGCCGCAGGTGAGCCAGGTCTTCTGGAACCCCGTGGTGCCGCGCCAGGGAAGCTACTACTTCGCCCAGGCCACACTGGCCGACGGTCGCCGCGCCTGGACGGCCCCCATCTGGGCCACGCGCCAGGGCGAGCCGCTGGGCACCGGTATGACGCTCTCGCCCACCGCCGACACGACGATCAATGCCTGGCAGCCGGATACGAACTTCGCTACCGAAGGGGCCGTAATCGTACGCCCAGGCCCGGTGCAGAGCGCACTCATTCAGTTCGATCTGTCGGCGCTCGCTCCCGGGACACCGGTGAACCAGGCGTTGCTGACGCTGGGGACTCACTACCGCAGCAACGATCATGACCTGTACGTGGCGGCGTATCCGCTGCGCCGGTCGTGGATCGCCGGCCAGGCGACATGGAATCGCTCCACCGGCGGTCTGGCCTGGGAGACGGCCGGCGCGCGGGGGGCTGCCGACCGCGACAACAGGCCAGCCGACGCCGTCCGCACCAAGCTGGCGATGCGCTACACGTTCGATCTGACCGATCTTGTCCAGCAGTGGGTGGATCACCCCGGACAAAACTTCGGCCTGCTGCTGGAAGGGTGCAGCGCGAACAGTGTCGAGCACCAGTTCGCGTCGACAGAGAACTACACCACGGAGAATCGGCCGCGCCTGGAACTGCGGGTGGGTTAGGGCGAGCGATGACGAGGCGCGCGGTCTCTGGTCTGATTCTTGGCGTGGTCACCGCCTGGTGGCTGGCCGGCGGTTGGGCTTCCGGGCAGGCCATCCCCTCGCCGGCCGGCGACGGCGCCCCGTGGTTCAGCCCCGCGCAGGTGGTTGAGTTGCGCGTGAACAGCGGCGGCTCCAG
Source organism: uncultured Ardenticatenales bacterium (assembly GCA_964508275.1). GTDB lineage: Bacteria > Chloroflexota > Anaerolineae > Ardenticatenales > JAADHH01 > CAZDTE01. The sequence goes on along the minus strand of CAZDTE010000026.1, from coordinate 26,929 downwards.
CTACATCGACACAGGCGGCCACACCTGGCAGGCGGACCAGACGTACACACCCGGCGGCTGGGGCTACCTCGACGGTCAGGCAGAGACGCCCTCCAGTGAGGACATCAAAGGCACAGATGACGATCCGCTGTACCAGACTCAGCGCGTCAACCTGACCGCCTACCAGTTCACGATCCCGAACGGGCCGTACCAGGTTGATCTACACGTTTCGGAACTGTACTACTACAGCCCAAACCGGCGAGTGTTCGATGTGCGCTTAGAAGGTGTCACCGTGCTGCCTGACTACGACATCTTCTCCGCGGCTTCGCACGGTTGGGCTCGGGTCGAGTCGTTCCAGGTGACGGTGGCGGACGGCGTGCTCAACCTGGACTTCATCCACAAATCGGGTGGCCAGCCGACGATCGCCGCGATCCACATCCTCGGGCTGGCACCGATCGCCACGTCCACACCGACGCCGCTCGTTTCGCCGCCGCCGGGCCTCACGCCTTCCGCGTCCCCGACGCCGGCAAACACCGTTTACTCGACCCAGACAGACTGCATCGCTGTCGGTCCCGGGTTCGGGGTGGCCGTCGCGCAAGGGGAGATGTTGCTCCTGTGGCAAGGGACAATCGTTTCGGCAAAGCTGCGGCTGGACGAATCGAATGTGCGCGCGCCGCACAGCCTTTACCTGAACGGCCAGAAGATCGGCGCGGCCGAGGTATACAACGCCGGCGAAACGTGCAGCACCGGACATACCGTGTGGTGGGATTTGGACCCGAACATCATGGTCAAGGGGACGAACGTGCTGAGTATCACCACCGATGCCGATCCGGATGACACCTGGGGCGTGACCGACGGACAGCTTGTCATCGCCGGCGATTTGGTCACCGTTGATCGGTTCAGCTTCCTGTTCACCAGCTCGTACGACGGCTCCACTCAGCAAGCATTCGCCCAGCTGCCGATCGGCTATGATCCTCAGGTGCAGGTGCCGCTGCTGGTCGTCTTGCACGGTTGGAACGGCTCCAGCTACGAAGGCGTGGACGTGTACGCCACAGCCGCCAACGAGCGCGGCTGGATCCTCCTGGCTCCCGACATGCGCGGCCTGCACCAGCCGTCGTTGCCAACGCAATACGACGTGATGGATGCCATTGCCCACGTGCAGAGCAACTACAGCGTGGACGCGGGCCGGGTTTACATAACCGGGTTCTCGATGGGTGGCATGATGGCGGGGGTGGTAGCGGCCAAGTACCCCGACCGCTTCGCGGCCCTCTTCGAGGAAAAGGGGCCGACCAACCTCGCCGATTGGTACAACGAAGGGCTGGTCACCAACCCCGGGCGCTCGGAGGTGCTGGAACGGGAGATCGGTCACCCGCCGGAGGTTGTGCCGTTCGAGTACCAGCGCCGCTCTGTCGAGAGCATGGCCCAGAACTTGCGACACCTGCCGGTGTCCATCGCGCACGCGTATGACGACGAGACCGTGCCGTTCAGCCACGCCCAAACGTTGTACGACGCGTTGCAGTTGTGGGGGGCGGACCACTACGAACTTCACCCCTATGCCGGCACGCACAGCACGCCGCTGCCGTTCGGGCGAGAATGGGTACTCGATTTCATGGCCCCGTTCCAGCGGGTGACCAATCCGACCAGCCTGGACATCCGCACCGATGAGTCGAAGTGGTATTACTGGCTGGAGATCACGCAGAGCACCGGCGGCCATTGGACCGCGGTGCACGCGGAGTACGATCTGACTACGCGAACTATCACTGCTGCCGTGGACGATCCGGACCCGGCGACGGTCGCCTTTGATTTGAGTGCGATGGGCCTCAACCCGGCCTCCCCCTACACCGTGGAGGATTACGCGGACGCGACCGGGGATTTCACGTTCTACACAGCGAACCCGGCGGGTGGGCGACTGACCATTTCGACCGGCAGCAACACGCACCACTTGCTGATCTATCCGCCGAACGGCAATGCCCTCCAGACGCACGTGTACCGGCGGGGATTGAACGGGTACGGCGGCGCTGCCGATACGTACCTGAACAGCTATGCGCCGAGCACGAATTATGGCGGCAGCACCGCGCTGTCCACCAAGTGGAACGCTGACTTCCGGCCGTTGCTCCGTTTCGACCTGAGCGATATTCCCGCGGACGCGCTCGTTCGCGCGGCCCAGGTGAAACTGTACACCATCTACCGCAGCGAGAGTAAGCCGCTCACGCTGCACGCCTTCCCGCTGTTGCGCGGTTGGTCCGAAAACGAGGCGACGTGGAACCAGGCGACGAACGGCACCTCGTGGGCCACGGTAGGGGCCGGAGCAGCGGCAGTCGACTACGATGACTCGCTGGAATCTGTCGTCACGGTGGACGACCCGTTCCAGCCGTACACGCTCAATCTCCGTCAGGCGGTGGAGACGTGGGTGGCCGGACCCTCGAGCAACAAGGGGCTTGTGCTGCGGGGAGAAGCGCAGCCCTCGGTGGAGCACCGGCTGGCCTCGGGAGAGTACCCGCAGCCGGAATGGCGACCCGAATTGACGGTCGAATACCTTTTGCCGACGCCGACGGCAACGCCCACGCCGACGCCGACGCCGACCGTGACGCCCACGCCGACCGTGACCGCTACGCCCACACCCACGGCGACGCCCACGCGGTTGGCACCCCCCGTACACCTGCCAGTGATCGTGAGCGGGGGCTGACGCTTCGCCAGTGGTCGAGCGCCTGGCAGAGGGAGGGAAAAGCCGGTACTGACCGGCCACGCGAGAGGATGCAAATGGACCTGGCAGCTTACTACGACGCCTATTGGCAGACGGTTGGGGACAACTTTGACGAAGAGCGCCTGGACCTGATTGTCCAGCGCGTCGGTGCGGGGGAGCACGTCCTGGAGGTAGACTGCGGACCCGGAGTCCTGGCCGCCAAGCTCCAGGCGCGAGGCGCAACGGTTGTGGGCACCGATATGTCTCCCGTGGCGGTCGAACGCGCGCGTGGGCGGGGCATTCCCGCTCAGTGCGTGGATCTCGACCACGAGACTCTCCCGTTTGACGACAACACGTTCGACACCGTCGTGTCCAACAACGCCATCGAGCACCGCATTTTCCCAGAGCGGTCGTTGGACGAATGCGTGCGTGTGCTGCGGCCGGGGGGCAAGTTCCTGCTGTGCCTGCCGAACATCGGGCACTGGCTTTGTCGTTGGTGGCTGCTGCGCGGACGGTTCCCCTACGTGCGTCACTCCCCGACCGATAGCACCCACCTGCACTTCTACACCATCCCCGACGCGATACGGCTTTGCGAAAGTCGGGGCATGCGGATAGCGGAGGTGGATGGCAGCGCCAGCCTGTGGGCGAAGACCTTCTATCCCGCGTGGGCTCGCAAGCATCGGTTCCGGCCGCTCTACACGCGGCTGGCCCGCCGCTGGCCCGCGCTCTTCGCCCGCGACTTCGTGTTGATGGGATTCAAACAGGGCGGGAGTTAGAACTCCGGTCGGTTTCAGGTTTGACGCGGGGCGACCTTCGTGGTAGAATCAGGCGGCACAGCGGACCGCGGCGACAATCGGCAGATTCCAACGGGAGACGCCATGTGCGATCAGCAACTGGACCCCAACGCCATCCTCTCACGTGAATTCGAGTACGCAGCGCAAACCGCTTTCCAGGCACACGAAGACCGGGTCAGAGTCCTCAACTACTACCTGGCTTCAGCAGGCACGCTGGTTGCGGCGATTGCGTTGGGTGACTTCGGCAACCCCACACACATGGCCATCTTTGGTTTGTTGTTGGGCGCTCTGGCGATCCTGGGATTCGTGTCGGTCATCAAGCTGGCCAAGCTGCGCCTGTCCTGGGTAGACAGCGTTCGGGCGATGTGCCAGATCAAAGCGCACTACGTCCGAGCATCCGCCACAACCGATCTGGCAGATGCCTTTCGGTGGACCACAGAGACCATCCCACTGGTCGGGAAGAAGTGGAGCATTGCCTTTCTGATCGCGCTGACGACGGCGCTGCTGAGCAGCGCGGCGGCCGCCGGGGCCGTTGCTCTGTGGGGCCTGGCTGTTTCCAACGCGCTGTGGATCGGTCAGAGCGTCCTCGTGGCCGGGTTTTGGCTCGTTGGGCAGGTAGCGTTTTGGATCCTGGTCTGCCGTGACTGATTAAGCCGGACAGCCAACACAGTCCAGGAACATGATTCCGGGCACCCCGATCCGGCCCCCATTTCCGCTTGCTGTTCCCGGAATGTAGAGGAGGGTACAGAAGATGATTCGCTCACGGAGATCGGTTCGTATCGTTGGGGGGATCGCAGCCTTTTGCGCTCTGGCGGCCGGCTTCCTGCTGGCCACAGCGCGCACCCGGGGGGCCGACACCTGCGCGCTCACCGGCTACGTGGTCGATCCGTATGGCTACGGCGTGGTCGGGGCCCAGGTGCAAATCTACCTGCCCGGAGGAGACAGCTTCCAGGCCACGACGGACAACCTCGGAGCCTATTCGCTCGGCTTTCCGGCTTCCAGCCTGGGGGAGCGAGCGGCCCTGTTCGTGCAGTTGGGGCAGACCGAGCCGGTCTTCGCCGGGCACGCGGTGTTCCGGGGGTGTCGGTCCCCGCGCAACGTGCTGGTCAACGCGGCCACCGTGGCGCTGACGCCGGGGCCGGCCGTGCCGACAGGGCCGGGCGTGCCGCCGCCCTACCCGCCGCCAGTCGGGCCGCCGCCCGACGCGGTTGCCGACGCCGTGGTCTATCTCGATCCCAGCGTCGTGCCCACCGATCGGCTGGCCATTGGCGACATCGTGCGACTCCCGCTGTGCCTTAGTCAACGGGCCGGCCCAGCAGTGTCTGTCGCGCGTGTGCAGTATGTGTCGGCGTTCGATCCCAGCCTGATGCGGGTTCTCAACATCGATCCCGTCACCGGCACGCTGGGCCAGACCGACGTGGCCAGCTTTGACAACCTGGACGGGGAGCTGACGTATGCGGCGCGCAGCGCTGTGCCTGCCGCGTTGCCCCCGTTGACCGGCTGCGCGCAGATCGCGGAGGTGGATGTGCAGGTTGTCGGCAACTTTGCTCCGGGGGACATGATCATCGTGGCCAGCCTGGATGGCACCAAGATGTGGGTTGCCGGCAGCGATAGCCCGGCGGCGGCGCGTCGCACCACAACGTATCTGGACGTCGTGCCACCGGCCGTGCGTCTGCACCTGCCGGTCCTGTTTGGGAACGCGTTATCTTCGCCTTGAGGTGATGCCCTCGAAGCCGTGAGCATGCGCGCGTCCAGGGATGAAAATGCGTCGAGCGGTGAGCGTGGAGCGTACTGCGTGACCTATTCGCTGATTCGCTCATTCGCTGATTCGGCGAAGGGCTCGCTCCGGCGCAACGGCCACACACTGGCTAATGACACAAAACCCAACAGGATCGTCAAGACAATGATGCCATCAACCCCGCCCCAGTCCGCAAACGGACCGCCCAGGCTACTGCCCAGGAGTTGGCCGAGTCCCATCAGGACGGAGTAGAGGCCCATGATCGAACCCCGGTCGGCGGCGAATTCTTCGGACAGTTCCGCCAAGTAACCCACGGCCGCTGGGGTGAAACCGCTTTCGATCAGCACACCGACCAGGAAGATCAACAGGAACAGCAGCAGCGCAGGCCGATCGCCGAGGGACACGTGGTTCAGGCCGAACATGGAAGTGGATGCCACAAACAACCCGCCCAAGGAGATCGCCATGATGTCCGGACGCCGGAAGCGCGTGAACAGCAGCCCCCAGAGAAACACGCCGGTCGCGAAGATGGCGAAGTAGAGGGCGAAGATCGGCCCAACCTTGGCGCCGGAGAAACCTCCCATAAGGTTTTGATAGGGCAGCATACGTTCTCCGGACATCTGGAAGGGGAGATGATTGAACCATAGGCCCACGACACCATTTACGGCCAGCCAGGCCGGCGCGAACCGCAGGACCCTGCGGCGGGATAGCAAGGCAATCATGGTCCGCAGGGGAGGGTGTCCTTCCGCTCGACCCCTCGGTATTGGGTCGATCCCAAAGGCGAACAACGCTGCGCTGATCAGGTAGATCAACGCCACGCCATAGAAACCGGTGGCCTGTCCCCAGTGCCAAAGCAGACCCCCTACCAATCCCCCCAACGCAAACCCGCCGATGGTGGCGATCTCATACAGGCTGACCACCCGGCCGCGCAAAGCGACAGAGTGGTCCGTTGCTGCCGAGATATAGCTGAGCGTAGCCGGTACCGAGCTGGCGGCCGACAGCCCCTCCAGCAAGCGCGTAATCAGCAGCAGTGGCACAAGAACGGTCAGAGCAGTGAGCAACACGGCTGCCGCCCCCAACAACGCGCCCAACGTCATGAAAAGACGCTGGCCATGACGGTCGCTCTGGGCGCCGAACAGAGGGGAGCCGCCTAATTCCGTCACGAAGAACGAAGCGCCGATCAGTCCAACCACGGTTGCGGAGATCGGGTGGACGGTTTCGCTGATCTGCTTCAGGTAAATGCCGATCATCAGCCCGGTGGCTCCGGAGGCCGTACGCAAAACCAACGTGCCCAGGATGGCGGCCGTAAGCGACCGCCGAGAGTACAGCGACGCGTGTACGTGGCTCACCGCTGCCCGGCCGGGGAGGGAGTCGGGAGGTAAGGTGTCGCCGGTCATCCCGGTTCCCTCACCGTGCCCACTGCGCACGATTGCTGTGCCCGTTCGCCGTGATGCGGGTCGCCTGGCCGGTTCCGGCGTCAACCAGGTATACATCGTCCTGCCACGTCACGGCCAGAGTACCCCCCGTCGGCGACCAGGCTGCCTCCGGAATATCTAGGCCTGGCGCACCTTCGGGAGGGAAGAGCCGCCGCCGGTTGCTGCCATCGGCGTCCATCACGTACAGGTCATACACACTGTGTTCCGATGCCGATGGCTGGCGCGCAATCCCAAACGCCAGGGTGCCGCGCGGCGACCAGGATGGCCAGGTCCACATCCCAACCTGGTCGGCGATCAGCACATCCAGGTTGCGATCTGGGCGGAATATGCCCAGGCCAAAACGGGAACTGTCTTCGGCCGCCGGTGTCGGTGCCGCCAGACCCGCTGCCTCTGCCGGGGACAGGTGCAACGGCACGGCCAGCAACTGCCCGTCGGGCGACCATGCCAGATGAGGGACCCACACCCAACTGGCATAGGTGTGGTAGGGGGCAAAGCGGATGAGCGTCTTCATCTCGCGCGTGTGCACGTCGAGCAAGCCTACCGTATCGGCCTGGGCAAACGCAAACCGGGCGCCATCGGGTGACCAGGCCCACCCGACGCCCCACCAGGCGTACGGCAGGTCGGACCGCGGGGGGACGATGCGCCGAGTCGTGTCGGTGCCGGCACGGCCGCTCCCTTCCGGCGCGCCCCTGCTCACTTCGGGAGACACAGACGTGGGCTCAAGAGTCGCAATCCACAAGTCGTTGCGTGCCCGCCAGCCCGGAGACCCTATCGTGCGCTCGGCCGTTGAGTAGGCGATGTGCGTGCTGCCGGCCGACCACTGGGCGTAGAGAACGCCTTCGGCTTCCAGAGGGCGCGGCGTTTCGCCGACTATCCGGGTATTCACGACCCACAGCGTGTTGAGCGGGCCTCCCCGCCCGGCTTGTCCGCCAAGAGGCCGCCGGGTGAAAAGGAGCCAGCGTCCATCGGGCGAAAGAGAAAAGACGCGTCCGTCAAGGTCTCCGGAGAAGGTGAGGGGCTGTTTCTGCTCGGTCGAGCCGCGAACGGTCCAGGCATTCCCATTGGAAATGTAGGCCAGCGTGCCAGTAACCGGCACGGCAGGAAGCGCGCCGCGTACCCCTTCTACCACGATTTCCGGTTGCGGGGTGCCGACGACTTTCCTCTCCACCAGCCGGCGTCCCACTTCGTTCCCTTCTTCGAACCGAATGCTGTAGGTGAGGACCTCCGTGCCGTTCACACCCAACTGAATCAGGCGGCTGACTCCTTCAGGAAGGGCCTCGTCTCGCACCTGCTGGCGCTGGTAGGGGAGAGGACGCGTTTCGGACGATAGCTCCTCGGTCACACGGGTCACGATGATGGTAGCCCCTCGCCCGATCTCCTCCCACGGCTTCGGCTCAACCCGGTCCAGCGGCCCCAAGGTGATGCCCGCTTCCTGGAGCGCCTGACCGACTGTCGCCGCTTCGGTTGATAGGGTGTGGCGCTGGCCGTCCACGTGTATGATCACCCGCCGCCGCAAACTGCACCCCGCCAGGAGTAGGACCGCGAGCAGCGCCACGACTAGAAGGAGGAGGGGTCTGGGGGTTGGGGGGTTGGGGATCGGGGGTTGGGGATCAGGGATTCGCGTGCTCATGGCGTTCTCACACTGCGCAAGGCGAGGTCGATCTGTTCTGCGGTGATCGGGCCGGCGCGGAGGATGCGCGGAGGATCCGAGAGCAGGTCTACCACCGTGGAGGGACGGCCTCCCGGCGACGGACCGCCATCCACGATCAGGCCGAGGTGGTCGCCGAGTGCCCGCTCCACAGCATCCGCGGTGAGGGAGTTGGGCTGGCCGGCCAGATTTGCGCTGGTTGTGGCCAGCGGGGCGGACAGGCCGGCAGCAAGGCGGCGTGGGAACGAGCGATCCGGCACACGCACGGCCACCGTGTCCCCACCGCCGGTGACAGCGTTCGGCAAGTTTGGGGCCCGGTGCAGCACCAGGGTCAACGGTCCGGGCCAGAACTGCTCAGCCAGCATGAACAGGGCCGAGGGGATTTGGGCAGCCACGGCGCAGACATCCGCGACCTCCGACAGCAGCAGAGGAATCGCCTTGTGCAGTGGACGCCGTTTTGCGGCGAAGACCTTCATCACCGCCTCCGGTCGCAACGCGTGGGCGGAAATACCGTAGACCGTATCGGTTGGCAGAGCGATCAGTTGGCCACGTTGCAGGAGGCGCAACGCCGTCTCGAAGGCCCGAGGATCGTCTTCAGCCAGGCGGGCGCCGGGCACGGTTTCCACGATACAACTCGGCCACTCGCTGGTGACCGGCGTAGTCCCGGTGGAACCGGAGCCGCCAGCCGGGGAGGCGGTGGACTTCAGCAGACAGGAGCGGGGCCTGGCCAGCGCCGATTTCCAGCAGGGCGGTGCCGTCGGCGGCGAGCACGCGGGGTAGTTGGCCCAGCAGTCGCCGGATTACGGCCAGCCCGTCCTGACCCCCATCTAGCGCGGCACGCGGTTCGTACCGGATGATCTCCTCAGGGAGAGTCGTCAGGTCGTCGTGTGGGATGTAGGGCAGGTTAGCGACGACGAGAGTGAATGGGCCCTGGACGGGCGTGAGCAGGTCTCCCGCCAGAAAACGCACGCGGTCGGCCACACCCTGGCGCTGTGCGTTGGCGTGGGCGACGGCCAGGGCATCCGGCTGGCAATCGGTAGCGATGACGGTGGCGTTGGGTAGTCGCCGTGCCAGCGTGATGGCCAGCACGCCACTGCCCGTGCCTACGTCGGCAATCGCCAGCGAAGGGTGATTCGGCAGCCCGGGAGCGAGGGCCAATGCCAGTTCAACCAGGTGCTCGCTCTCCGGCCTGGGGATCAGCACTCGCCGGTCCACGATCACATCAAGGTCGAAAAACGGCTTGCGCCCAAGAATGTAGGCCAACGGCTCTCGCGCGGCCCGACGGTCCAGCAACTTCACATAGGCGTGGTGCTCCGGAAAGCCAAGGGGTTCACGCAGGCAAGTGAGCAACTGGGCACGCGTCACGCCGTGGGCATGAGCCAGTAGCAGCTCGCAATCGAGGCGCGGGGATTCCACATCGGCGGCCGCAAGTTTGGCACTCCCGAGGCGGAGGGCGGTTCTCAGATCGGTCATCCCTTACACGTCCAGGTTGCGCACCGCTTTCGCATGAGTCTGGATGAATCGCTTGCGCGGGGGCACCGCACTGCCCATCAGCATGTCAAACGTGTGATCCGCCTGCACCGCGTCTTCGATAGTCACCTGGAGGATGACGCGGTGCTCCGGATTCATCGTGGTTTTCCACAACTGTTCGGGGTTCATTTCACCCAGCCCCTTGTAGCGTTGCAGAGAAAAGTTCTTGTCTTTGATCCGCTTCAGTATCTTTTCCTTCTCGGTCTCCGTATAGGCGTATTGCACCTTCTTCCCTTTGCGAATCCTGTACAGGGGTGGTTGGGAAATGTAGAGATGGCCGTTCTCGATCAACGGTTCCATGTAGCGGAAGAAGAAGGTGAGCAACAGCGTGCGGATATGGCTGCCGTCAACGTCGGCGTCTGTCATGATCAAGACGCGCCCGTAGCGCAGGTTGTCAAGGTCAAACTGGTCGCCGATGCCGGTGCCCAGGGCCGAGATGAGGGCTTGCACTTCTTTGTTGTTCAGGATCTTGTTAAGCCCGGCCTTCTCCACATTTATGATCTTGCCGCGCAAGGGCAAAATCGCCTGGAAGCGACGGTCACGCCCCTGCTTGGCACTCCCGCCGGCGCTGTCACCCTCCACGATGAAGACCTCGGTCTTGCCCGCATCACGCTCAGAGCAGTCGGCCAGCTTGCCGGGGAGGGTCATGCTCTCCAGCGCACTCTTGCGGATCACCAGGTCGCGGGCCTTGCGCGCGGCGGCACGCGCGCGAGAGGCCGTGAGCGACTTCTTGATGATCGCCTTGCCGTCTCGTGGATTCTCCCCCAAGAAGGCGGAGAGGGCTTCGTTGACAACCGACTCAACCTGCCCTTTGACCTCAGCGTTTCCCAGTTTGATTTTGGTCTGACTTTCGAATTGCGGGTCGCGCAGTTTGACGCTGAGGATGGCGGTGAGCCCTTCACGCACGTCCTCGCCGGTAAAGTTCGATTCGTTTTCCTTGAGCAATCCCTGCCTACGAGCGTAATCGTTCAGGGTGCGCGTGAGGGCAGAACGGAAGCCGGTCAGGTGCGTGCCTCCCTCTGTTGTGTTGATGTTATTCGCAAAGGCAAACACCGATTCGGAGTAACTGTCGGTATACTGCAGGGCCACTTCAATGTGGGTGTCGTCCACCGTTTTCTCGATGTAGATGGGAGCGTGCAGCGCCTTGCGACTGTGGCTCAGGTAGCGCACAAAGGAAACAATACCGCCCTCGAAATAGAAGGTCATTTCGTCGTCACTGCGTTCGTCGCGGAAGCAGATGGTCAACCCTCGGGTGAGGAAAGCCATCTCCCGGAAGCGTTGCACGAGGGCATTGAACTTGTAGTCAATACCATCGGCAAAGACCTCTGTGTCGGGCATGAAGGTCGTTCGGGTGCCGGTATCCTTGGTTTTCCGTACCTTCTTCACGGGGGTGACCGGAATACCCTGCTCATAACGTTGGCGATAGAGGTATCCATTGCGCCGCACTTCCACCTCCAGCCAGGCGGACAGAGCGTTCACCGCGGACACGCCGACGCCGTGCAGCCCGGACGCGACCTTGTAGCCTTCACCACCGAACTTCCCACCGGAGTGCAGCACGGTATGCACCACTTCTAGCGCCGAGCGGCCGGTCTGGAGCTGGATGTCCACCGGGATGCCACGCCCGTTATCGGCCACGGTCACCGAACCGTCGGCGGCGATGGTGATTTCGATACGGTCTGCTGCGCCGGCTAACGCTTCGTCAATCGAATTGTCCACGACCTCGTACACGAGGTGGTGCAAACCACGCACATCCGTGCTGCCGATGTACATGCCGGGCCGGCGACGAACGGCTTCCAGGCCCTCCAATACCTCGATGTCTTCTGCGCCGTAACTCGGTTGTTTCTTCTTTGCCAAGCGAGAAACCTCCCTAATCTTCCTCTGTCGACTCAGCGATGCTCTCTTGCCACATCTTGTAGTGTTCCTGATAAAAGATCAGGCTGGCTGCAGCCAAGCTGGCGCCCACATAGGCGTTGCCCGCCACAGCAACCGCCGCCCCCCAACCGTTGATGGTCAAGCGGGACCAGATCAGGAACAAACCCTCCCCGATGACGTTGATCAGGACAATCAGCCCCAGTGCCGGCCAGAAGTTGCGCCCTACGACCTGGAAGCTGTTCCACACTGCCTGCATGGGACCGCTTTCTCCCAGGATGACCGCGTCGGCGACGAAGAACAGATGGATGGCAATCCAGACGCCCACCCACAGAATGCCCAGTCCCACGGTGGTGGACATGAACATGCCGAAAGCTGGGCTGACTGCGGAGGTCAGCCCGACCAACAGCAGCACCGGAACCAGCAGCCCTAGCGATACGGCGAGCAACGCAAGTCCCACAATCAGCAGGCGAATCCAGTGTACCCAAACCCGATGCAGCCAGCGACCGATGCTGATCTCGTCATCGCGCACAGCCTGGGCCAGCAAGCCCAAATAGAGACAGGCCAGGAGAAGCCCCGCCACGCTGAGGAGCGCCACCAGTGTCCAAAAGGTCGACCCGTCACGCACAACGATCTGACGCATCGTTGTTTGTTGAGCAGGCAGCCGGGAGAACAGGCTAGGAACACTGATCGGCCCGCTGGCCAACAACGAAAAGAAGTTCGCTTGCTGCCCTATCGCCAGGAGGCCCTCTCGAACGACGGCCCACTGTTGCTCAATCGCGGCGACGTCCATCTCTGTCTGGGGCAGTACAAAGGACCGAACAGCCGACTCGATGAAGGGTAATGCAGAAAGGCGAACCCCAAACCAGAGATACCCGTCGAGGAGGAGCGAAAAAAGGATTAGCCAGGGGCGGCGGGCCACCGTCGCAAAGCCAGCAGAAAGTGTGTCTATGATGCCCAACCCATGCTCCTTTCAACCTCTCTATTGTACCACATTTTGCCGAATTTGGGAAACTTTGCTTGTCAAAGCAGCGCCCATGAGCGCCGCTCGCTTGCCGAGGTCTGCCCGAAGGGCAGGCATCTGCCCGAAGGGCAGGCATCTGCCCGAAGGGCAGGCATCTGCCCGAAGGGCAGG
>CAZDTE010000026.1:0-14020 GCA_964508275.1 uncultured Ardenticatenales bacterium | reverse complement strand
CATCTGCCGACCGAGGGGAACGGGACTGGGCTCGGTCGAGGGACCGTCGCCCAGCGTGGAGGATGGTGGCCGACGGCTGTTTTCATAACAGGCCGCAGCTCTGTCCATTTTGACACAATTATGACATAGCGGGAACGGAGCTTGGACATCGCCGTGCTATAATGATCGGGCTGGGAGAAAAGCAGCAGGCGATTTTCTATGGAGGAGGCTTATGAAGTTTCGCACTTTCCTTTTGATGGCTGCAGGCGTCTTCATGGGTATGCTTTTGTTTGGCACATCGCGTACCCACGCCCTGCCTGATTACGCATCGCGCACCGGTGAACCGTGCGCCACCTGCCACGTCAACCCGGCTGGCGGCGGGCCGCGCAACCAGCGTGGTTTGCTGTGGGTGGCGGCCGGTCGACCCGACACGGTTCCGGAGTTGCCCGGCAAGAAGCAGCCGGCCGCAGGCGGCGTGTCTGGCGCCGACCTGTACGGCGACAACGGCTGTGGGGGCTGTCACGGGGCCTCGGGGGAGGGGCTGATCGGCCCGCCCTTGAACCAGGAGGTCATTCCGGCAGACAACGTGACTGCAGTGGTTCGCAGTGGGAAGGGGGCCATGCCGCCCTATCCAGCAGAGAAGATTTCGGACGATGAACTGCAAGTGCTGATCGAATATGTGCAGGCGCTTCCGGCAGGTGGAGCAGCGGGCGGGGCGCCCACAGTGACTGGGCCACAGCCCTTGCCGGCCGCCGAATTCGCGTGCAGCGAAAACAAGCAGCCGGCGACCGCCACCGGCAGTTGTGGTGGAAACTAGGAAGGGGTAGCCAGATGGCAAGATTCACACGTCGAGACTTCTTGAAGGTTAGTGGCAGCATCGCCGCCGGTGGTGCTGCGGCCGCCATAACAAACAAAGTCCACAGCAGCGAGCGAGGTGGCCTGGCCCATCCGCCAGATGACTTTCACGCGATTGAGGGAGGGGGCGAAACGATCATCCCCACGGTCTGCCTGTTGTGCCCCAGCGGCTGCGGAATTGAAGCGCGAGTCGTCGGCGGGCGCGCCGTCAAACTCGAAGGGAACCCCGTACACCCGATCAACCTCGGGGCCTTGTGTCCGAAGGGCCAGGCAAGCCTGGAACTGCTCTACAATCCCGACCGCATCAAGGGTCCGATGCGCCGCGTCGGAGACCGTGGCCAGGGAGGCTGGGAACCTATCAACTGGGAGACCGCCCTGCGGTTGGTGGCCGAGAATCTGCGATCATTGCGGGCCAACGGAAAATCTGAACGGTTCGCTTTCCTCTATGGCGAGACCCGTGGGCAGATGCGGCCCTTGGCCCACCGGTTCACCGAAGCCATCGGTTCGCCAAACGCGATCTCCCACGATAGCCTGAACATCGAGGCATCCAAGTTGGCCAGCTTGATGACTCAGGGCATCTACGACTTGCTGGCCTATGATCTGGAAAACGCAAACTACATCTTGTCGTTTGGTGCCAATCTATTGGAGGCCGGGCGTTTTCCACAGCGCATGATCGCCGGTCTTTCCTACACCCGGCGCAGCCGCCCAGTGCGCAGCAAGTTCGTCATGGTGGACCCGCGCCAGGGAGTGACCGGAGCCAAAGCGGACGAATGGATCCCGATCAAGCCGGGTACGGACGCGGCCCTGGCCCTGGGAATCGCCTACGTGCTGATCTCCTCGAACATGTACAACAAGGAGTTCGTTGAGAATTACACCTTCGGCTTCGATGATTTTGAGGATGAGCAAGGAAACAAGCGCCAGGGTTTCCGGAACTACGTGCTTCGCAATTTCGATTTGAAGAAGGCGGCAGAGATCACAGGCGTACCCGGCGCCACCATTGCCCGCATCGCCGGTGAGTTTGCCACAAATCCGCCGGCGGTCGCCGTCGTGCCGCACAAGGGCGGACTGCTCGATGGCACGGCGAACGGTCTGTACACCGCCATGGCGGTCCACGCCCTCAACGGCCTGCTGGGCAATCTGGAGAAGCTCGGCGGTATGCTCGTGCAGCGCTACCCGGCCTGCCCCGGCTGGCCCGAGCTTCCTCCCGATTCGCTGGCTGAGTCGGGCCGTCAAGCCGAGCGAGTGGATGGAGCAGGCACCCGCTACCCGCTGGCTAAACACGCCTATCAGGCCGTCGCCGACCACCTGCTGGCCGGTGAGGCCCCCTATCCCATCGAGACGCTGTTCCTGTACGACGCCAACCCCGTGTACGAATGCCCGGGCGGCGAACGCTTCATCGAGGCATTTAAGAAGATTGACTTCATTGTTTCGTTCTCCAGCTTCTTGGACGAATCAGCCCAGTTCGCTGACCTGATCCTGCCCGATCACGTGTTCCTGGAGCGCTTGCAGGATGATTTCATTGAGGGGTTGGGGTACAGCGGCGTAGCCTTGCGCCAGCCGGTGGTGGAGCCGTTGTACCGCACTCGCAATGCCGGCGATGTGCTGATTGACCTGGCCCATCGCGTGGGCGGCCCGGTGGCTGCCAGCTTCCCGTGGGCCAATTTCGAGGAGCTGCTGAAGTACCGGCTCCAGGACGTGGGCACCGATTGGGATGGTCTGAAGCAATTGGGCGTCTGGTCTGTGCCCCCGTACGAATTCACAGACTGGGGGGCCAACGGCTGGGGCGACGTCGTCGGGCGGGACCGTGAGCGCTCGCCGCGCGATGGCCGTTTCGATTTCTCCAGCCGCGAGTTGTTCTGCCATTTGGGCGATGCCGACGAAGCCCGCCTGAAGGAATTGGGGATCAAAGCGCGAGGCGACACCGTCTTTCTACCTCACTATGAGGGGCTGGACGAGACGCCACAGGAGGGGGAAGGCGAATATCCCTATCACCTCAACGTTGTCACACTGATGAGCCTGGGGCCGTACAGCTACAACGCCAACCTACCCACGTTGCAGGAAATCAGCGGCATGGCCGCCAAGGTCACATGGGATAGCTGGGTGGAGATCAACCCGGAGACGGCCGCCGAGCACCACATCCACGACAACGACCTCGTGTGGATCGAATCGCTGCGGGGTCGGCTGCGCACGCGCGCCCGTCTGATGCCGGGACTGCGGCCCGACGTGATCAACCTGCCCTACAACCAGGGACACAAAGCCGTCGGCCATTGGGCCAAGAACAGGGGCGTTCACGGTCTTGACCTGATGGAGTCGAGCACCGAGCCGCTCACCGGCCTGGCCGCATTTACAAACACGAAGGTGAAGATCTTTCGGGCATAGGAAACGTGGAGCGACAGGATACGGAACACGGAACACGTGACCAAGAATGCCAAATCCGAAATTCGAAATCTAGAATCCAAAATCGGATCAGGAGGCCAATATGCCAAAATGGAGCATGGTAATTGACCTGGACAAGTGTGTGGCTTGCCAGGGTTGCAGCATAGCCTGCCGGATGGAAAACAACACGCCGGCCGTACCGCCCGACCAGGCAGCGATGGGACGCGAGATACGTTGGAATGATGTCTTCCCCACGCCACCCAATCAGGCTGAACAGGGGGAATATCCCCACGTGAAAACCTATTTCATGACGCGGCCCTGCATGCAGTGCGAGAATCCGCCCTGCATAAAGGTCTGCCCGGTGCAGGCGACCTGGAAAGGCGAGGAGGGAGTCGTCCACCAAAACTACTCCCGCTGCATCGGTTGTCGATTCTGCACTGTGGCTTGCCCGTACGGGGTTCGGTACTTTAACTGGTACAAGCCGGAGTGGGATTCGACGATGCGCGAGCATCTGAACCCCGACCGTATCGAGGGGGGCGACTTCATCATGGAGCGGACCGAGGGGCCGATCCCCCGCCCTATGGGCGTGGTGGAGAAGTGCACCTTCTGTGTCCAGCGACATGAAAAGGCTGTGCAGAGAGCGGCGGACGAAGGACGCGAACTGCGCGATTCCGACTATGTGCCGGCCTGTGTGCAAACTTGTACCGGCAAGGCGCGCTATTTCGGCGACCTGGACAATTCCGAAAGCACGGTCAGCCTGCTGGCAGGAGACCGGCGAGCGTTTACGTTGCTGGAAGAGGTTGGCACACACCCCAAAGTTATCTATTTGATGGAAGGATAGGCCAATGCTAAGAGTAAAGGACCGCGAACTCAAGACGTTGGTATTGCCGCTACTGGACGTTAGTCCGGCGTACTACATCACCGGAGCGGCGCTCCTGGCGCTGGTCTTCTGGGGCGTGTTCGTTTACGCCTATCAGACCATCTATAACCTCGGTGTGACCGGGATGCAGCGGCCGGCCTATTGGGGGGTGTACATGGTCAACTTCATTTTCTTCATCGGCATCAGCCACGCCGGCACACTCATCTCGGCCATCTTGCGAGTCACGCAGGCGGAATGGCGGCGGCCGATCACGCGCATCGCCGAGGCGATCACTGCATTCGCCCTGATCGTCGGTAGCCTGCAAATCCTGTTCGACCTCGGCCGGCCTGACCGCATGTTGTACGTCTTCTTTTTCGGCCGGGCGCAGTCACCCCTGCTGTGGGATGCCATGTCGGTGACGGCCTATTTCCTCGGCAGCGTGACCTACCTGTTCCTGCCGCTGATACCCGATCTGGCCATCATACGGGACAACCTTCCATCAGACGCACCCGGTTGGAGGCGCTTCATCTATTCGTTCCTCTCTTTCGGATGGCGGGGCAACAAGAGCCAGTGGATCCGCCTGGAAAAGGCCGTCGGCGTAATGGCCATTCTGATCATCCCCATCGCCGTCTCGGTACACACCATCATCTCCTGGATCATGGCGACAACAGTGCAACCGGGCTGGCACAGCACCGTGTTTGGCCCCTACTTCGTCGTCGGGGCCATCTTCTCCGGCATTGGGGCGCTGTTCATCACCATGACCATTGCGCGGCGGGTGTTCCATCTGGAAGAGTACCTCACCGAGAAGACCTACAACTTCCTGGGCTACCTGCTCATCGCGATGACGGTAATCTGGTTCTACTTCACCTATGCGGAACACATGACTCTGGCTGCCGGCCAGCAACACGCCGAGTGGCCGGTTCTGGCCAGCAAGTTGTGGGGGATGTACATGCCGAGTTTTTGGATGATGGTGGGCAGCATGGTTGCGGCGTTCTGGATCTTGGTCGTGCCGCGACTGATCCCGGCATCATGGGCCACAATTCCGGTGTTCCAGCCCCGCCTGGCGCTAGGTTCCGCGCTGGCCTCGGCACTGGCCACGCTGATCATCGTATCGCCTGCACACAGCAACGTGGTGGCCGCAGCGAGCTCGCCGCAGGTCACCTTGCAGTCAATGACCTGGGTCGCCATCTTCACCGGCCTGGTTGCCCTGGTCACAGCCACACCCTGGCTGAAGAAGCACGTCATTGCGGGCACCGTGATCGCTTCGTCCTTCATCGTGTTGGGCATGTGGTTAGAGCGCTGGAATATCGTGATCCCGACCATGACCCATCCGCGTTTCATGCCGTTTGCCAGCTACTCTCCCAGCTGGGTCGAGTGGTCGCTGACTATTGCCTCCTTTGCCTTGTTCGCGTTCATGTTCATGGTCTTCTTCAAGCTGTTCCCGCCTGTATCCGTGTGGGAGGTGGCGGAGGGAGAGGTTGTCCTGGATGCTCGCGAGTCGATTGAAATGCCGATGCCACCGAGTAGCGCCCCGGAAGGGCGCCGTGGCGGCTTCGCGTTTGGTGCCCCGCGGGTTGAGCGTAGGCGCCGAGGCTGAGAGGGAGGAGCTACACGTTGAACAAACAAACGCGGATTGCGGCGCGATTACGCACCTCACGTGCCCGCGCCCGCCTGTACCAGGCCCTGGCGGATGCGTTGGACACGCCGGTTCCCTCTTGGCTGAGCGAACCGGGTGGGGACAACCCGTTGATGGATGCGCTGGCGACGGCAGCGCGCGAGTTGGGATCGCCGAGTTGTGACCGTCTCGTGGAACAACTGGTCTCGCTGCCGATGCAGGACATCTTGAGCCTGCACGCCCGGCACGCGCGGTTGCTGGTCGGTCCCGGAAGACCTCAAATCCTGCCGTACGAAAGCTGGCACCGGGACGGGCAAATGCTCGGTGAGGCCAGCCAGGAGGTCGCCCGGTGGTACGAGGCGCTGGGCGCAGATGCCGGGGCCGGCGAATTGCCCGATCACCTGTGCATGGAGTTGGCCTTCCTGGCGTACCTGCATCGGGAGGAAGCCCAGGCCCTGGAGGTGGGCGATGCCGAAGGGGCCCGAACATGGCACAAACAGGCCCGGCGATTCCTGCGCCGGCACCCGGCCCAGTGGCTGCCGAAGGTGGGAGGTGCGCTGGCCGCGTCTGGCGATCCGGTGTTCGGCCCGCTCGGAAGCGTGTTGGCCGGTTTCATCCGCGAGGAGACCGGGCTGCGTCAGCGACGCGCGGCTGCCGAGCTGAAGCGAGCGAGAGGCGTCCCGGCGCTTGGGCAGCCAAACCTGTGTACGCTGTGTGGCTTCTGTGTTCAGGTTTGCGCACCCAGGGCGCTCTACATACACGAAACCGCAACCGACACGAACCTGATGCTCAACCCACGCCGGTGTACCGGCTGCGCGGCCTGCACCAGGCCCTGCCCCGACGATCTGTTGCAGATGGCGCGGCTGGCGGACAAAACCGACTCGGACGAGGAAGCAACTCTGTTTACGTCCCACCGCGCTTTGTGCTCGGCCTGTGGTCGCCCACACGTGAGTGCGGCGGAACTGCAGGCGGTCATCACTAGACTGGAAGCCACCGGCCCTCTGCGGCAATCGCTGTTGCTCTGCGTGGACTGCAAAGCGGCGTGGAGCCCTGGGCGTGGCGTGTAGTCGCCGGAACGTGATGGCGTGACAACGGGTAACGCGATACCCGAAACTCGACAACATGTGTTACAGGAGGACCGAGTATGAACTGGCCAATGGATATGCCCTTCTTCCAGGCGGTATACTTCTTGATCGACACGCCAGGGATTGGAGGCATCATCGTAGGCATTATTGCCACTATCTCGCTTACGTCCTATTACTTGACGCTGCGGAGCATCATCGGGGCGGGAAACGTACCGGAGACCGAGGAATACGCTTACCCGACACCGACGCTCACGCACGAACACTGAACCGCGCCCGGCTTGTTGCTGCGGCGAGGGGCATGGAGAAAGGGAGATAGGGAGAGCGGGAATTACGGCGTAGGGGGGCGTGAAACGTTGCCCTTGCTGAGAGAAGCTCCCGCATCTGAGGATCGACCCTCGTCAAAGCGAGGGCGTGTAACGCTCGAAGTTATCTCCTAATCCGGAACGCAGGACCAAGAACTCGAAACGCAAGGAGACGACGCTCAATGCTTCATTCCAAACGATTCTGGCTATCATGCGGTTTGCTGCTGCTGATAATGTTGGCACTCGGCCTAAGCGCGTGTGCCGGCTATCCCCAGGCCAAGCCACCGGAGCCGACCAGCACACCACTGCCACCGGCGCCGACTGAACCGCCAGCGACGGCCACAGTGCCCGTGCCGACGCCAACTGCGGCCCCACCAACGGCCACCCCGGCCCCGCCAACGGCGACCGCTGAGCCGGCCACGGTAGCTCCGGCCGCCGATGGGACCGGAGCCGCAGGAGATGTACAGGCCGGGGCAGATCTGTACGCGGCCAACTGCGCGGCCTGCCATGGCCAAAAAGGGGAGGGAGGAATTGCCCCGTCGCTCGCCAGCCTTCAGCTAACCGCCGATGAGATTGTGGCGATCGTTCGGGACGGCAAGCAGGGCGATGAAGGTGCCATGCCGCCTTTCGGGTCGCGACTGAGCGACCAGGAGGTGCAGAATCTGGCTGCATTTGTCCTGTCGTTGGCTGGCAACTGAGTGGTCACCAGCTGCTGGCGTGATGCGCAGTTCCTTCAAGGTAACCACCGTTGGCCACGTCCCAAGTCGCCTTCACCGGCGCCGACATCGCCGAAGCAACGCTGCCGGAACTGCCAACTGTTTTCTGACCGTGCAGTAGGGGAAAAGCTTGATCGTGCGCCCCAGGCTTAGTCTTCGGCACAAACTGATCCTGGCCACGATCGTGGCCGGTCTGATCCCGATTGTGTTGGGACTGGTCTTCTCCTACTGGAGTGCGAGGGAAACGTTACAGGTCACGGTTGGGAACCACTTCGAGGAGTTGGCCACATCCTCGGCGCGCCACGTGGACCTGATCGTCGAGCGCGAGATTCTGGAAGCGGAAAACGTATCCCTCGAGCCGCTCGTTCGTTCCGCCGTGTTGACGGCCAATAGCGCATACGATGAGTTGGACAGCAAGCAGATCGAGCAACTGATGGCGGAACGCGCCGCGCAGGCGAAAGCGTTGGGCCTGGCCGCGGTCCCGGCAACCAGTGGCTTGCTCACGCAGCGATTGGAGGCGTTTCAAGGGCTGGGCGGCGAGTATTTCCAGATCATGGTCACCGATATGCACGGTGCTCCGTTGGCGGCTATCCGGTCACCAGACACCTACGTGCAGAGTGTGTTCCCCTGGTGGGCGCAGGCGATGGCCGGCAACCTGTACATTAGCAGCGTCTACCAAAATGATGGGGGCGAGAGCTTGCTGTCGCTGGCTGCACCGGTGTTGGGACCGGACGGCAGCGCGATTGGTATGGTTCAAATGGTGCATTTCGTTGACGACCTTTTCCGTCCTATCGCCAACCTAGAGTTCGGCCAGACCGGTCACGCAAACCTAGTCGACTCGTCCGGCTACTTGATCGTGGAGCCGGGATTCCCGGCAGAAGGCCTGAACCTCGATGCTGCTTTGTTGCAGACTGTGGCGTCCAACCGCACGGGATGGCTGATCACACAAGCGGAACATCGTCAGGCCCAGGCCATTGTGGCCTTTGCTCCTGTGGGAATCACCACGGAAATCGAAGGGGGATTCGGGAACAAGAAATGGTATGTATTCATCCGCCAGGATACAGGCGAAGCCTTCGCTTCCACTAACGCGTTCCTAACGAGGGGTCTGACCCTGGGAGCGCTACTGATCGTCTTGCTGGCGTTCTTGGGAATTGTCCTCGCCCAAGGAATTCTGCAGCCACTCGAACGGCTGCACGGCTGGGCCCGGCAGCTTGGCGAAGGACAACTGGACAGCCGGTTGAGCCTGCATACGGGAGATGAAATCCAGGATTTGGCAGAGGCTTTTAACCGCACAGCCGGGCAGTTACAAGCGCTTTACCAGAACCTGGAGGGGGAAGTTGCGGAGCGGACGCGGGAACTGGCGACCCTGAACGCGATTGCCCTGACTGCGGGCCAGTCCCTGGAGTTGGAGGACGTCCTCAACGCGGCTCTCACCGAGGTGACGCACACGTTGAAGTTGAATGAAGCGTGGATCCTCCTGCCAAAAGCGGAGGGAACACCACCGGTTCTGCGGGTGGTGGCGCGCCACGGCCGGCTTGCCCCGGCCGTTGGCTCGCCGGTGAACAGCGGGGAGGGCAACTGTCACTGTCAGGAGGTGTTCGCCGGTGGTCAGGACGCGACGATGGTCACCGCTGCTACGACCTGCCTCTGGCTGCGAGAGGCCGGACGGCAGGGCCACGCCTGTATTCCATTGCGCGCCAAGGGTCACACCGTCGGTATTCTCAACGTAGCGCAACAGCATGATGCCGAGAACGGCCCCTACATTGAGGATTTGCTTCCGCTACTCACCGCCGTTGGCACGCAGATCGGTGTAGCTGTAGAAAACGCCCTCTTGTATGAAGAAGTGCAACGCAAGGAGGCGCTGCGTGGTCACTTGCTGAAGCGTGCCATCACAGCACAAGAGGAAGAGCGGAAACGAGTGGCCCGTGAACTCCACGATGCGTTTGCGCAAACGCTGACTGCTCTCATCATGAGCCTGGAGGCCGCGGAGGGCGCCATTCCTACGGAGCTTGTTGCGGTCCGGCGGCATCTAGATCGTACAAGGAAGTTGACAGCGCAAACGCTGCAGGAAACGCGGCAGCTAATCGTGGAGTTGAGGCCCACGCTGCTTGACGATTTGGGTTTGGTGCCGGCTATCCGGTGGTATGCCCGGCTGGTGTTGGAGCCGCACGATGTTGAAACGAAGATCGCTGTGCGCGGAGATACGCGCTGCCTGCCGCCGGAGATTGAGACCGCGCTGTTTCGTATCGCCCAGGAATCGCTGAGCAATGTTGCCCGACATGCGGAGGCCACCAGAGTGCGCATCGTGGTCCGGTACATGCCGGATACGGTCAGTCTTGAAGTCGCAGACGATGGAAAGGGATTTGATGCCGGCGTCGTGCTAGACCCGGACGATCCCACGGGCAGCTTGGGACTGATGGGTATCCAGGAGCGCGTGTTTCTGGCCGGAGGGACTCTGATGATCGATTCTCATCCGGGCACAGGAACGACTATCGCCGTGACCATTCCGGCGACATACGGGGGAAACCATGGGTAAGATACGTGTCCTGGTAGCAGACGATCATACAATTGTGCGGGAAGGGGTTAGTCTGCTGCTGCAAGGAGAACCGGACATCGAGGTCGTTGGGGAGGCCATGAACGGTCGCGAGGCTGTGGAGAAGTGCTTGCAACTCCGACCCGATGTCGTACTCATGGACATAGCCATGCCCGAACTAAATGGGCTGGAAGCGACGAAGCACCTGAAAAGCGCTCGACCGGAGATCCGCGTGTTGGTCCTAACTGTACACGAGAGCGACGAGTATTTCTTCCAGGCCCTTCAGGCCGGCGCTTCTGGCTACGTGCTCAAGGGAGCCACCTCAGGCGAGTTGGTCGCCGCTGTGCGGGCGGTCAGCAGCGGCGGGATCTTCCTGCACCCCGCCGTGGCGGAGAAGCTCGTCCACGACTATTTGCAGCGTGTTTCCTCCAATGGGTCTGTGCGCACGCGATACGACGGCCTGACGCCGCGCGAAAAAGAGGTCTTGATCCTGATCGCCGAGGGGGCGACCAATCAAGGCATCGCCGACAAACTGGTGCTGAGCCCGAGCACGGTACAGACCCACCGGGCCAACATCATGGAGAAGCTGCAACTGCACAACCGCGCCGAGTTAATCAAGTACGCAATACGCCAGGGCCTGATCCAGTTGGATTAAGCTTTGCCGCCGCCGGGTAGGGGACATCCGTGATGCCGGTGGTGCAGGGCAGGGAACCCCGCTCGCGGGCCACGCGGGCCGGGTTTCCGTAGGCCACGGCGCCGGCCGGGATGTCGCGCGTTACCACACTGCCAGCGCCAATTAGGGCCCCTTCGCCGATGGTCACGAACGGCAGGAGTGTCACGTTCACCCCGATCTGCGCCCCTCGCTTGATCACCGGCCCTCGCATACAGTCTCCGGAGAAATCACAGCCCGGATGGATGTCGTTCGCCACGATCACGCCAGGGGCCAGGAACACGTCGTCCTCAAGTACCGTGTACTGAGCTACGTAGACGTTGTTGTGGATCTTCACCCGGTCGCCGATCAGACAGCCATAATCGATCGCCGAGTTGTTCCAGATCTGCAGATGCGAACCGATGACGTTCTGCTCGCGGATGATGACGTTGTGCCCGGTCTGCAGTCCGGGTCCGATGCGCGAGCCGACATAGATCGTCGTTCCGCTCCGGATGTGGGCACCGTCACCGATGTGCAGCGGGCCTGGGGTGGGCAGCCGGCCAGAGGGGTAGCCAATCTGCACGCCTTCATCGATCTGGACAGCTTGGCCCAAGATGATCATGCCGGCAGGAGGAGGGTTGGACGAGCATGTGGGTGGAACGCCGATCCGCTCATTCGCCCATTCAGAACGTGATCGGTTCTTGCATGCTGCCATTCAGGAGGGAACGCTGCGCCACCTCGAGGATGCGCACGACTTGTACGCCGGCCAGGCCATCGCTGCGCGGCTTTTCCCCCGTTCTGATGCAGTGCAAGAAGTGTTCACACTCCAGGCGCAGCGGTTCCGCCAGGGAGATGTGGGGCGTGTTGATGTCGCCGTAGCGGTATGAGAGGTGGAATTCCTCGAGCGTGTCGCTGTATGGCGGCACGTCCACGCCCTTGTCATAGATCTTGATCTTCTCGACCGGTTCCACATCGTCGTAGACGACCATCTTCTTGCTGCCCACGACGGTCAAGCGCCGAATCTTGCAGGGGTCGAGCCAACTGACGCGGATGTGCGCCAGCACATTGCCGGGGAAGTGGAGGTTCAGGTAGGCAACATCATGGATGTTAGGCTGCACGTAGGCCTGCCCGGACGCGTTGATTGAAAGGGGAGCCATACCCAGGATAAAAAGCAGGATGGAGAGGTCGTGCGGAGCCAAGTCCCACACCACGTTGATGTCTGGCTGGAAGATACCCAAGTTGACACGGGCGCAAGAGATGTAGAACAACCGGCCGAGCTTGCCGCTGGCGATGTAGTCTCGCAGGTATTCGACGGCCGGGTTGTATTCGAAGGTATGCCCAACCATCAACGTCCGCTCGCGTTGTGCGGCCAGCTCGATCAGTTCTTCCCCTTGTTTGCTGGTGAGGGTGATCGGCTTCTCGACCAGGACGTGTTTTCCGGCCAGAAGCGCTTCCTTGGCCAGGGCATAGTGTGTGGACACAGGCGTAGCGATGACGACGGCATCCACGTCTGGCCCCAGGATGTCCCGGAAGTCCTGAGTTGTCCGGGTTCCTGGATAGAGTTTGCGCATGTGCCCCAGGCGGTCCTCCTGCAGGTCGGAAACCCAGGTTACAGCGGAGGATTCAATCTCCGTGAAAACGCGGACGTGTTTCGGTCCCCAGTAGCCGCAGCCAATGACGCCGATGCGGATCGGTTCAGATGTTGCCACTGTTACCTCTTCCTTGCGTATCATATCAATAATCCGGGGTGAGCAGAACGTCAAGCCCCCCCCAACCCCCCAACTTTGGGGGCATGTGCTCCCCCAGAATTGGGGGCCGGGGGGCGTTCCCCAAGTTATTGAGATGATACTTCCTTGCGACAGAAAAGCCTGGATTGTGTCAATCCAGGCTCTCATGTACTCATGAACCTCTCGGGCGAAAGCTGTTCGCTGGATCACCCAGCTCCCCGACCGGAGAGCACTGTAGGCACCGTCTGCAGCAGGATCTTCAGGTCAAGCCAGAGAGCCTGGTGCTCGATGTATTGGATGTCCATGTTGACCATTTCGTTGAATGGGACGGTGCTGCGGGCTTCTACCTGCCACAGACCGGTGATGCCAGGCGTGGCCTCCAGGCGGCGATAGTGCCAGGATTTGTATTGCGCCACCTCGTAGGGCAGGGCCGGGCGAGGGCCAATTAGGCTCATGTCTCCCTTGAGGACGTTCACCAGTTGAGGCAGTTCATCCAGGCTTGTCTTGCGCAGGAAGCGACCAAACCGGGTGATGCGTGGATCCCTCTCCAGTTTGTAGACGGCTTGATTCTGCTGGCACTCTGCGACAAACCGCTTGTTCCCAGTGATGAACGATTCCACGTAGCGTTGATGTACGCCTGAATCGGCGTTTTGGTACATCGAGCGGAACTTGTGGAACGTGAAAACGGGAGTTTGCTCGCCGTCGCTGTTTCTGTTCCAGCGCCCGACCCGCTTCTGAGAGAAAATGACCGACCCTGGCGAATCGAGCTTGATGCACAGCGCGATCAACAGGAACAGTGGGGCCAGGATCACGAGCAGCGCTGCCGACACGACGACATCCAGTAACCGTTTGGCCAGCAGGTAGAGCCGCCTGTTGCGGGACAGGTAGTCTGCCGGAATGTACGACGCTTCTTGTGCCGGTACCAGTTTGATTGTCATGGAAGGTGATGGTCTCCAGGGTGTCTTTCGGGATGCGAATCAAGCGCGTTTCTTTACGGTTACCATTATACCCTGGAGACATGAAAATCGAATGAAAGGCGCAATGACATTCCATGACAGTTTCTTCATCTGTAGCGGATGACGTAGGTGTGCTGGGCCTCTGTCTCAAAACCGTCTTCTGTCTCGAAGCTGCTCCCCGTGGTGATGTCCTCAATTGTCGCCCGCTCCGAGGTCGGGTAATGGAATACCTCGAACGCGAACAGCGCCGCTTCATCCGAGCAGGCACGTGCCCAGGCGACGCCCTGCCAGGTGTCGCCCTCGGCGATGAGGCGCCGGCGCTCCATCTTGTCCGACACGCGCAAGAAGTCATGGTTGGCCTGCACGAT
>CAZDTE010000025.1:0-30760 GCA_964508275.1 uncultured Ardenticatenales bacterium | reverse complement strand
TATTGTGTGCTGCACTGAGAATCTGTTTGGGAGAACTATTCTCTTGTAGTTCCCTGAGTCGAAATACCAGGAGAAGGAGTCGATGAAATACTGCATCTTTATCATGGATGGCTCTTCGGGGTGGCCAATTGACGAGTTGGGCGGGCGGACGACTCTGGAGGCGGCCCACACGCCGAACCTCGATTGGCTGGCACAGCACGGCTTTGTCGGACAGGCCGTGACGGTTCCTACAGAGATGGAAGCGAGCAGCGCCATCGCCTGCATGTCCATCTTGGGTTACGACCCGCGCCGCTTCTTCACCGGTCGAGGACCGATCGAGGCGACCAGCATGGGCATCGATCTGCAACCGGGTGAGGCTGCCTTCCGCTGCAACGTGCTGCACGTGGCCGGTGGCCGGGTGGTTGATTACAGCTCCGGCCAAATCCCCAGCGCCGAGTCGCGTCCGCTGGTGGAAGCGGTGGCCGCGGAGCTAGGTTCGGCTCAGGTGCACTTCTACCCTGGCGTTTCCTACCGGCACATCTGCGTGATCAGAGGAATTCCGGAGGTACTGCAGGCACGCTGCATCCCGCCGCACAACATCCCTGGCCAACCTTTGGCGAAGAGCGTACCGCGCGGTCCAGGCAGCGAGTTCCTGCGCGACCTGATGGAGCGATCCCGCCCGATTCTGGAGAATCACCCGATCAATCAGGCGCGCCAGGAACGCGGCGATCGCCCGGCCAACATGATCTGGCTGTTTTGGGGGGGCGCTTCCGCGCCGGACATGCCGTCGTTTGAGGAGACGTTCGGCCTGCGCGGCGCGATCTCTTCAGGGGTGGACCTGCTGGGCGGGTTGGGCAAGCTGGTCGGCTTGGACGTGCTGGAGATCGCCGGCGTGACGGACGGTTCGGACAACGACTACCGCGCGCAGGTCGAAGGGTGCCTGGCGGCTCTCGACGATCACGATTTGGTGATCGCTCACGTTGAGGCCCCCGACGAGGAAGGCCACGCGGGGAACGTGCCCGGAAAGATCGAGGCCATCGGACGGATCGACGCCGATATGGTCAGCCGCTTGCGGGCGTATCCCAACGATCTGCGGCTGCTGGTCATGCCGGACCACGCCACGCCGATCGGCAAGCGCACTCACGTACACGATCCGGCACCGTTCTTGATGCACGGCCCCGGCATCTCCTTGCAGCCGGCGAGCGCTTTCAATGAGCGAGAGTGTGCCGAGGCAATGCCTGAGCCCCGGCGTGGAGACCATCTGCTCCGAGACTTGCAGGACTGAAGGGTAGCGGTATTCGCTCATGTCCGTCGCAGGCAAAATAGCGCCAGGATCGTGCCGAATGCGGAGACCAGGCCGACGGCCCACAGCCCGCCGGCGAGCCACACAGGCCCACCGATGAAGGCGCCCACCACTCGCCCCACGGCACTCCCGGCGAGGACGCCCGACATCATCGTTGCTCTGGCGTCCGGGACGATCTCGGTGAACAGGGAGAAGGCGGTGACGATGGTGAACTCGAAGGTAAGAAAGACGGCGAATAGCCCGGTCAGGGCCAGGGCCAAGGACTGCGCGATCCACGGTAACGCGGCGTAACTCAACGCCGAGAGGGTCAAACCGATGGTGATCGCGCGCCTCAAACCGACCCGATCTGAGAGGGTAGCGGTTAGCCCTTCGCCCAGCAGCTCGGCGAGGCCGATGACGAGCGTGGCTGCCCCCAACGCGACAACGCTCAGGCCAAAGGCGCGTTCCAGCCAGGCGCCGTAGATAATGAACAGGTTGTCGTTGGCGGCGCTGATCAGGAAGCTGAAGCCGAGCGCGCCGAGCACTGCCCGATCCCGAAGCAGGCGTTGCCAGTCTTGCCGGTTTCCGGCCCCGCCGGATCGGGGTTCCGCGCGGCGGCGGTCATCTGGAATGAGGAGCCGCAGGACGATGGCGATGAGGATCGCCAGACTGCCCAGGGCCAGGAAGGGGGAGCGCCACCCCAGCCGATCGATGAGCAGGCCGGCGGCGGGGATGCCCAGCAGTGAACTGCCGGCCCAGGAGACCTCGATCAGGCCGATGGCCAGCCCTCGCCGCTCATAAGGCACACGCTCGCTGGTGAAGGCCTGGATGGCAGGATCGAAGACGCTCTTGCCCAACCCGGCCAGGAAGAGGGCCAGCAGGACAGCGGCGTAAACCGGCAGCAGTCCGCCGATTAACATGCCGGTGGCGAGCATGGCCAATCCGATGAGCATCACCCGCCGGTATCCCCAGCGGTCGCCGAGGGGGCCGAAAAACGGGCTGAGGATTCCGGTCGCCTGGTTGGCGGCGACGAGCGACGTGACGGCGGTGAGTGGCACACCGAGCCCCCGGCTGAGGGCCGGCGCAAAGGGGTAGGCGAAGCGGCGCGCTGTGTTGAGGAAAACGCGCGCCAGTGTGGCTACGCCAAGTTGCAGGGCCAGACTGCGACCGGTGGGCTGGGCCGGGGGTGCCCAGGGCCAGGAATCGACAGGGGCCGTTGGCCGCGCTGCGGTGCTCTCCATGTCGGACATGGGCACATTGTAACACAGTATCTGGGCAGGGTCAATGAAGCAGGTTCGTTCTGGGGAATAGCCAGGGAGAGTGGAACGACAGAACGGCGCACACGGAATCGGCACATTGAACGAGAAACCCCTTCATGCTGCCTTGAAGGCGTGGTACGCGCAGCCCGGGGATCGGTTCGAGGTGCCAGTAGGCAGGTTCTTCGTGGACATTGTGCGGGGCGATCTCTTGGTAGAGATACAGGCACGGAACTTCGCGGCGGTGCGACACAAGCTGGCCGATCTGGCGATTTCCCATCCGGTGCGGCTGGTGTACCCGATAGCCCGTGAGAAGTGGATCGTGAAGGTGGCTGATGATGGCGAGAGTATCTTGGGACGGCGGAAATCGCCCAAGCGGGGCACGTTTCTGCATCTCTTCGATGAGTTGGTGAGCTTCCCGAAGTTAATCGCCCATCCGAACTTCTCGCTGGAGGTGCTGCTGATCCAGGAGGAGGAATGGCGCCGGTACGATGCCACACGCGCCTGGCGCCGGCGCGGCTGGGTCACGCACGAGCGCCGGCTGCTGACGGTCGTCGACCGGCGGCGGTTCGAAACGCCGGCTGACCTGGGTGTGCTCCTGCCCCCTGCTCTAGCCGCACAGTTCACGACTGCCGATCTCGCCGGCGCGATCGGAAAACCGCGCCGGCTCGCGCAGAGAATGGCCTACTGCCTGCGCGAGTTGGATATCATTGCTCCGCAGGGGAAACGGGGCAACGCTCTCCTGTACGCCCGGTCGGCAGGCTGATGCACAGCCCCTGTCATGGGAAATCGCGACGGGCCGGCCGGCTCCGGGACAAGTCGCTTGCACCGGGTACACGTGAGTACGCGAACGGATCCCAGCCGCCGGTGAGGCTCGCCGGCGGCATGAACAGATCGTGTGGACAGTATGACTGACTTCCCAGAAGCACTCCGCAACCGCATCAACCTGGAACAGGTCCCGTTCAGCGACCGGGGTTCGCGCATTCTCGTCTTCAAGGGGCGCGGCGGTAGCGACCCCGGGCTGTACGTTGAGTTGGCCGAGCGGTTGACCACCTTGCAACCCGGGCTGGACACCTACCGGACGCGTCCCCCTTTCATCCAGGACCTGCGATTCGTGGATGCCGAGGGTAACCCCCTCCCCTACCAGCTTACGACCTACCCCCACCGGCTCGACTTTGAGACGCCCGCGGGCCGCTTCTCCCTGGCGTTCCAAGACACAGATACCCTCTCCATCCGCTTGCCACCGGAAAGCGTAAGCGGAATCCGGTTCGCCATCGCGCCAGCGCCTTGGCAGAACGACCACCAGGGCGGCGTGTTTGAGGGCGTGCTAAACATGGCTTATACGACTAACGGCCACGTGGTGGAGAACAGAATCCTCGAAGCGCCTGAACGCTGTCTGGTGGATTTCCGGGTGCGCAGCGGTGACGACACGGCGATCACCATCAACATCCGCCCCGACCAGGCCCTGCGGCGCGAAGTGCCTTCGCCCGCAGGCGTCGTCGAGGCTGCGGAGCGGCGATGGCGGCAGTGGTTCGCGCAGGCGCCGCCGGTCGCCGGACCGTGGCGCGCTCAATACCTTTACGCCTGGTGGATCATGGCCAATAATCTGCTCAGCCCGCGGGGCTTCTTGACCCGTGAGGCGATGGCCCCGTCGAAGACGCACTACGTCGGCGTGTGGCTGTGGGATGCCTGCTTCCATGCCCTGGCTTACCGCCACACTGACATCGAGCTGGCCCGCGAGCAGCTATGCGTGCTGTTGGATCACCAATTGCCCGACGGCATGATCCCGGATGCCATCCACGACGAAGGCGTGGTCACTCACCTGGATTTGCCGGTAGCCGCTCCCGTGACCAAGCCCCCGGTCATTGCCTGGGCGGCGATGAAGCTTCACGAGACAAGTCCGAGCCGAGAATTCCTCGACGAAATCTACGAGCCGCTGGTACGTTGGAATGCCTGGTGGTTCGACTGCAACGACGATGATGCCGATGGCATCGTGCAGTATTCCCACCCCTATTCATCCGGCCTCGACGACAACCCGCTGTGGGACGGGGGCATGCCGGTCGAGTCGCCGGACATCAACACCTACCTCGTGGTACAAATGGAGTCGCTGGCCCAGATGGCCCACATCCTGGGGAAAACGCGCGACGCCGCCCGATGGGAACGGAGACGGCGAGCCCTGGCATGCCGCATGGTCGAGCACTTCTTCGATCCCGAGGCCGGCGTCTTTTGGGCCACGCACGACCATCGCCCGATCCGCGTGCTGACGCCGTTCAACTTGTACCCGATGTGGACCGGTTTGCTGGAGGACGACATCGTCAGGCCGCTGCTCGCCCACCTCACCGACCCGTCTGGGTTCTGGACCACACACCCGTTGCCGACCGTCGCCCGATCCGACCCCCTGTATGACGGGCAACAGATGTGGCGTGGTCCGGCGTGGATCAACATCAACTATCTCTTCGTGGAGGCGTTGCAGCGGGTGGGACGAGCGGGCTTGGCCGCCGCGTTGCGCCAGCACACCCTGGACATGGTGATGGCCCACGACGGCATCTACGAGTACTACAACCCGGTGACCGGCGACCCGCCGCCGGCAGCCGCTTCCACCTTTGGCTGGTCGGCGGCCCTATTCATCGACCTGGCCATCCAGGCGTCTCAGACAGCGGTTCCGGCCACGCCTGCTGCCCCTGACGTGCACCGCCGAGACACCGGGAGGAGCGCAGAGGCCGTCGAACGGGAGGGAGATTGACCAGGTCATCGGTGGCCTCTGCGCTCATGCGGCAAGCAAAAACGGTCGGGCGCGGCAAGGTCAGCATTCAGGTCGCCAGGTACAGGAGCAGCCCGGCGACGATGGCGATGAACGCGAACAGGGTCAGGAAGCCTCCACATCCGCCTCCGCCGTGATCGTGCCCCTCCCTGCCGACGATCGTGTCTCTCACGCGGCGCGTGGCCTGTTGCAGGAACCACAATTGCAGCCACAGCCAGAACGCGTAGGCACCCATGACAAGAATGACCGCTATGAAGAATGTTACCGGGAGAGCAACGTTTTGGGTTGTCATTGCCAGCCTCCTCACAGCACGTGGTGCGAGAGTGCAAGACGCGCCTGATTCCCTAGGAACGCGTCTACGGCCGTACCCAACTAACGGTTGTCTCCTCCTCTTGCCGAACCGAGGCATCCGCTTTCTTTCGTGTTTGGGGGTCGGCAGCCTCGTTTCTGCTTCTATTATACGATCAAGTGGGGAAAATGATCGACGCAGTTCGCACGCAGGAACATTGCCACAAGCGCGCAGGGGAACGGCCAGGGGATGAACGGCCAGCAGTTTCCTGGCAACAAGCAGTCAATTCCGTGCGAGGAATCTCACAAGTGGGATAGCGCGCGGAGTGTGAGTTGGCGTGGCGATCTACAACTCCAGTTTGTATCCCCGTCCGCGGACCGTGGTGATGTATTTTGGCCGGGCGGGATCGGGTTCGATCTTTTTTCGCAGGCGACTGATCGCGCTGTTGAGGCGGCTTTCCTCCGTGATGGCTTCACCATACTGGTCGCCCAAGCCTTCCTCTATGATTGCCTGTCTGGAACAGAGTGTGCCAGCATGTTCAATGACATAGGAAAGGAGGCTGTACTCTTGGGGAGTCAATTTGATCTGCCTCCCTTCGACCCACGCCACGGCGTTCGACTTGTCGAGCCAGATGCTGTATCTGGCCTGCTCCGGGAGTTCCGGAGGAAGGGATGCCGGCTTCGCCAGCGTGTCGCATAGCAGCGTGGCGCTCAGTAGCGCATGGGCGAACGGGATCAGGTCCCGCCGGTTGTATCTCGCGTCCGGCTCGAATGACGCAATGCGGGCGATGGCGCAGTAAAGCAATCCGCCAGAATACGACTCCCTGTCCTGGCCGATGACCGCCGTTGCATGGCGCCTGACACGCTCTACCGCAGCCAATGCCTTCGCGATGTCCGGTGACGAGCCATCGACTGTGATGGGCATGCCTAATGGATCCGCCGAAACGAGTCGCCTCTCCATCTCGTAACGTGCGTGCAGGCCGGCCACGTCCAGCATGTCAAACTTGATCGCTGTCTCCAGCGACACGAAGTCTCGCAACAAAGGCCCCCGCCCTGCTCGACTGAAGTCGATGAGCCACGTTTGCCCTTCCCGGTCAACCAGGACGGTGTTGGAACTCACTCCGGCGTGTGACACACCGCACAACACCGGCGGACCGAGGGCAATCCGCCGTTCACCAAGCACACGCGCCGGATTGAGGTGTTCCACGCTCTCACTGGACAAGGGATGGTAAACCAACATGGGCTGCGAGTAGTCGATCTTGGCCAGGCCGGCGCTTAGTGCCTCTCTGCATATCGCTTCCACTTGCGCACCCAAGCGGCTCATCAACAAACTTTCGGGCGGCAACTGCAGCCACTCACAGCATAACTCGTTCAGGCTGTGGTCCCGTTCCTGGAAGCGCCCCTTCTCATACCATCGCGCCAGCGTAGACTGGAACAGGTTGTCCAGAGCGGCAAGCACCTTGTCCGTGGGCCGCCGGTGGAAGGTACGCCCAATCGTTTCCGTGTCTTCGACCGTTCCGCCGGCAAGAGCGTACGCGGTGGCCCCGAAGCGCATCGTCTCTGCACTCTTCACCTTTTCGGTGCTGTCGAGGCCGGTGCCCTGTGGTGCGAACTGCGCATGGCGTTGTCTCTCTTCCTCGACGAGTTCTGTGCGACCACAGCAGACGACGAATTGCCTGTCGATGCCGCTCGCCTCGTAAGCGATCACCTCCAGGAACACGGCGCCCGCACCGCGCGAAAGTAGCCGCGTAATGGTGATTTGGTTGTCGTCGTAGAAAAGCTTCCGGAACAGATCGGCCAGCTCCACGGCCCGGTCGGGCAGGCGATCGCTCTCCTCTTCGGGTACGATCAGGCTGACGAGGTGAGGGAACGACAACAGATCCCCCTGTCGAATAATGAGGTCCCAGTTGATGCGCACATGTTCGAGAAGCGCCTTATCGATCGCTTCCAGCATGACCTCTGGCCCCTCTTTTTTTGCCAGAAAGGCGAAGGCCGGTTGGCCATGCTCATCAGGAGCGAGCGCTTCACGGACGTACTCCCAATCGGGGAACTGCGTGAAGACCAACTTTGGAATGGGCCGAAACCGGGTGTCTTTGGCAAAGACCACGCCGCTGGTGTCTTTGTCGTCCTTGTGGTCTCTCATACGTACGTCAACGACAACGACATGTACCCAGCGATCGTTTAACAAGCATTCGGCCTCCTCAATGGAAGTGGCGTAGTATACGTCATATCCTTCCTTGCCAAGGCGTTCAACCCGTGTTTCAAGGAAGTCCCACTCGTTATCTACCATCAAGACACGCTTCTTCATCAGGCAAATCCTCCGTTTCTTGCCGATGATCAGTCAGGCGCCAGGTGTGGCGGCGTTTTGGTCAGTGCCTTCTCCAACACCTTGCGAACCTCCTCTTCATCCAGCGTTTTGCGAATGTAATCGACAACGCCCGCGCGAAACGCCTCTCGAGCCCGCCGCCACGTCGGCGAAGCCGTGGCAATCACAACCTTGGCGTTGGGTGTGCACCCTCGAATGCGGGCCACCAGAGCGGGGGCGTCCCGAACGGCAGCAGCATCCACGACGATCAGCTCGTAGCGGGAATCACGCAGCCGACCGATCGCTTCCTCCTCGCTCTTCTCTTCCAGTATACCCAGGGGCCGCAGAGCGGCGGTCAGCACAGTCCGCCATGAAGGATCCCGTGAGCCGTCGATCAGCAGGAAACGGGCATTGAGCCCCATCGGGCCGGTACCTCATCATCCTCGATTGGGAGCTGGACAAGTATCGTCGTTCCGGTGGAGCCGGTCATTTCGACGCGGATGTCACCGGAGTAAGTTTGCACGATCATTTGGGCCATAAGCAGGCCCACGCCCAGTCCGCTTTCTCCCTTGCGGTGCCGGATCTGATTCTTAAACAGGTTTTCCCGCACTGCCCATGGGATACCGGGGCCAGTATCCGAAAAACGAATCTCAAGCCGCCCGTTTGCCCGCTGGGTCGTCACGGTGATTCGCCCGGCGGGCTGGCCCTTGACCGCCTGCACAGCGTTGTCAACGATGATGTCGAAGGCCTTCCGCAACCACTGCGGGCACGTCCGCACCGTTGCGTCGTTCGCCAAGTCGATCTCACGCTCAAGCTGCACGCTGGCATACGGTTTGTTGTGCCATAGTTGGGTAAGTCGTTCGTGCAGCAAGCTGGCAGCAGAAACCGATTCCACGCCCTCGTCGCTGGAAAGGGGGGGAACGATTGGTTCAGTCCTGATCTGTTCAGCTAACCGGCTAATCTTGTCGAGCCGACGTTTACTCTTGTCGCCCAAACCAATGGCGGACAGATCAGATCGCAGGGCATCGATTTCCTCAATGATGGTCGTCGCTTTGGTCGAATTCTCATGAACCCAGGCGCTGTTGACCATTCCCATCCACGCTATGCACGTCCGTGCGACAACCAACCCTTTCGTGCGCTCTAGCTCGTCATATTGCCGCGCGTTTTGGATGGCGATCACGGCCAACTCGGCGAAGTTTTCCAGGGCTTCCTCAGCTTGTTTGTCGAAGGCATCGAGCTGATCACTCTCCAGGCTCAACACGCCCAACACGGAATTCCCTTCCAGGAGCGGGACATTCAACTCAGATCGGGTATCCGGGTGAAATACCAAATAGTCCGGGTTGGCCCGAACGTCGGGCACCCGCTGTGGCTGACACGTGAGCACCGTACGACCAGTGATCCCGATTCTCTCTTTGTTATCGACGAGGGAGCGGCGGTCTCCGAACTTTCTCATCAGGGTAGGAAGAACCTCCGGCGGATAGGCGCTCTCGAAGTATAGCTCATGGTTCGCTTCATCATACAGTTGGATCACGCCCAGGATCGCTTTGTCCCCTTTTGAGGGCCGGATGCGCTCGACCGCCTGTCCCAGGATGCGGTCCAACAGCTTCCGTTGCCCCAGTGTAATTCCTTCGGAGATCACTTTGCTGCCGGCGTACACGGCCCGCTGGTGTTCGCTACGCCGCCTCAGCTCGTCGTACTGTCGCGCATTTTGGATGGCGACCGCCGCTTGGTTGGCGAACAGGTCGATGTTGGTCAGGTCATCCGATGTGAAGCGATGTGGCGAGCGGTAGTTGACGAACATGACGCCCACCTTCCCTTCGCCCACCTTCAGTGGAATGGTGACCAGGGAGACGATTTTCTCCTCTACCGTGAACCGCCGACCCTTGAACAGAGGATGGGCCTGTGCATTCTCAACGACACACATTTCGTCTTGGTTGAGCATAATGGAGACTACCGAACCGCCGGGCATAGCCGGCAGACGCGACGCTTTTTCGGGATACCACACTCCCAACATGATCGGCGGGTAGTTGAACCGGTTCTTGGCCTGGTCGTAGGCATACACAGTCACGGCGTCACAGTTGAGCACATCCTTCGTACCCTTGGCAACGGATTCAAGTGATCTCTGCCAATCCCCTAGCAACGTGACGTTGGAAACAACGCGAGCGATATTGCGTGCTTTGCTCACCTGGTCCAAGACTTTGGCTTGCTTTAGGGCCAGGGTGACGTGGTTGGCATACGTCTGCATGGCCCGCCGTTCGTCCCCGTCGAAGCCGCGACGACAGGAGTAATTCGCATAAAGGACGCCAAGCACTTCTTCACCCAATGCGAGCACACATCCTTGGAAACTCCGCGAGTTGATCTGCTGGAGGAACCCGCGTGTGGTCTTGCCCAGGAAAGGATAAGCCCTTGTGTCCGCAATGTCCGTCACGCCGATCCAGCCTTTCTTCATCACCGTGAACGCGGTGCCGCCTTCGCGTGGCTCCTCCTTGCGAAACGCGTCCCACATATTGTCGGGGATACCGTGCGCCACCGATTCTCGCAGGAGGAATCGATCCCGCCCTTGTTCATACGACCAGAATGCCGTCGAGTCGGCGTGCAGCGTTTCCTTGGCCCAATGCACTACTTGTTGCAAGACATCTTCCGTCGACGTAGCTTCGGCCAGCGCGTCCGCCGCCTGCCGCATGACCTCCAACTCCGCGATTCGTCGCGCGCTGTCGTAGGCAACGGCTGCCTGGTTGACGTACAGTTGCAACGCTTCCACGTCGGGTGCTGGGAACCGCCGTGGCTTGTCGTAATGCACCCATACCACCCCGATCTGACGCCCTCGCAGCGACAACGGCAGGCACAGAGCGGCCATGATGCCATCTCGGAACATGCTGGGGTTGACCCGGTCTGGGGTTTCGTCGCGGTTCTCGATGGCCACGTACTGTCCAGTGCTCATCACCTGCGTGGAAATGCCGCCCGGGCGGATCACCCTTTCTGATTCGAACTGCAGCTCCGTGCCGGAGGTGATCACGCGGCGCACCCGCCTGCTCTCATCGATCAACAGCGCACTCACCCACGAGGCCTCGGACGTAGATCGCACCCGATCCAGAATGGCAGTCAGTACCTGCTCTGGGTCTTGCGACGAAACAAGCTGGTTGCTTGCTTCGTACAGGGAGGTGAGCCTTGTTTTGCTGCGCTCGGTGGCTTCCAGGAGTCGCATGCGGTCGATCAGGACTGCACTTTGCTCAGCTATCGCCACCGCGAGGTTGACCTTTGCCTTGGTGAAGCTCTGCCGCTCGCCGGCGCGTAGCTCTCCGAGGCTCAGGAGTCCAATGATCCGCGATTGAGATCGCAGAGGGATCAGCAGGAGCGATTGCAACGGCTTCTCCAACCCCAAGTAACGCGACAACTTCCTAAGCAGTGGCCGGTCACCCTCTTCTTCTGTCGAGATCAGCGTGGGGTCGCCTTCCAATATCAGTGTCGCCAGTCCTGGCCAGTCATCAAGGGCAACTGACTCTCCATGGCCGGGTTGCCAGCTCAACGCGCCGGTCGCGCGAGGATGGGGATAGGCTGCCTCAACGATCAGGTTTTGTTGCTGTTCATCCAGGATCAGAATGCGACAAAATGTGGTCGCGATGTGCGTGACCAACATCTCGGCCAGACTGTCTAGCCCCTCCGTCAAGCACTCGGCTCGGGCCACGATGTTGCTCGCCTTCAATAGAAACTCGATCCGGTTCTCTTTCTCGTCGATGAGACGTAAGTCCTCGAAGTATCCGACGCTGCCCACCCGCTTACCGTGTGCATCGTATAGCCAGGTAGCGGCAAGCCGAATCGGAATCTGTTCACCGGCTTTGCTGCGGACATCCGTTCCGTAGCCCTGCACTTTCCCGTCAGGGGCCCTGTGCAGCTCCCTGCCGATCTTCCGGTGTTCTTGAGGGTTGTCGTAGAGGGAATTGACTGGCCTGCCAAGTACCTCTTCCGGTCGGTATCCCAAGATCTCCTGGGCTTGCTGGTTGAAGCCGGTAACGTTTCCCCCCCGATCAATGGAGATCACGCCGGTGGGCGAGCTGGCAACCACCCTTGAGAAGTGGTCCTTTTGTTCGGCGAGGCTATCAGCCTGCCGTTTTACTTCGGTGAAGAGACGCATGTTCTCAAGGGCAACGGCCACCTGGTCTGCAAAGGTCTTACACAACTCGACTTCCGCGGGGGTGAATTCGCGAGGATGGCCAATGGCGTCGAGACTGAACGAGGCCAGCACACGACCTCTGAATACGACCGGTACAAACAGGATCGACTGGATGTCGAATCGTTTGAGTACCTCCCGGACATGTCCTAAGGAGGTTGACGATGCGACATCTGAGAGCACAAGCGGTTCTCCAGTGGAAATCAGTGCTTCCTCGGTAGGAATTCCGCGGACTGGGATCTCCTGCCCGCGTGTTCCGAGATTCGGAAACTCTGCCACAACATATCCGCGTTCATGTCCTTCCTCGAAGCGGACAAGGCCACTATGCTCCGCCCCCAACAGCTCGACGGCCGCACGACAGGTCTCGTCCAGAGACTTCTCCTCGTCCAATAGCGATGTGCAGGAGGTCAAAACCTCCTGAATCGCCTTCAGGTTACGAGCGCGCTGCTCCGCTTCCCGTGTGGCCTTGTGCTCTTTGTCAATCAGTCGAGCGTTCTCGATAGCTGCAGCAGCCTGAGAGGCAAATAGGCCCACTGCTTGCAACTGCGCCTGTTCGATGGGGCGACCGCTGTATTTGTTGTCGGCTGACAGCTTCCCAATGACTTCGCCACCCAACATGAGCGGCGCACAGGCCCACGAATCGACCGTCTCCTTGGCCAACTCCATCTCGTAGGGAAGGGGGTGATCTTCCGAGCGCTCAAAGACCCGTGGGCGAGGGTCGGCCAACAACCTCTGGACATATGGGTCGTACGCGATCGAAAGGCGAATGTCCTTGAAATCCGCTTCCATGCCTACCTGTGCCCGACCGACCATGGCGTTCTCGTCTTCCTCGTCCCGCAGGTACAGCCTTGCCCGGTCGAAGCCGATTGCCTGTACGCCGCACAGAATCGTGTGCAGAACGTCCTCCTGGCTACGATCACCAAGCAGGGTCGCGCTGGTCTCCATCAGGCGTTCGAGCATTTGCTTTTCACGCGCGATGCCCTTAAGGTGCTGATATTCGGCCGCGAGTTCGATCATGGCGGCGAGTTCTTCTGGATGAAACGGCTTGAGGAGATAGCGATACGCGCCGGCCCGCAACGCCTCCAGCCCGGACTCCCTACCCCATGCGGTGAACAGAATGAATACGCTATCTGGATACTGCGCCCTGATCTCCTTCATCAGCTTGATACCCAACCGTTCAGGCTCCTGGTCACGATCCGGCATCAGCAGGTCATCAAGCAGAATCACGTCGTATTGCCCTTGTGCCTGCTTGACACAAGCCAGGGCTTCCTTTCCGGTAGCCGCTGTGTCCACCGCGTAACCGTACTGCTGGCGCAAGCTCTTGCCCAGGGGGTCCCGCAGACTCCTTTCGTCATCCACCAACAACACTCGAAGTGGGTTTCCGTTCATTGGGTCACTCCTTTTGAGGGGGAACTGCAGCGGGCAACTCAACGAGGAATGTCGTACCGATAGGGATCACACTTTGCTCAACGAGGATGCGCCCGCCCAGCGACTCGACCAGACTTCGCGCGATGAACAGGCCGAGACCGGTGCCACCCTGGCGTGTGGAGAAACCGAGGGAGAAGACCTTCTCCCAAAGTCGCTTGTGTATGCCGGGTCCGGTGTCCTGGAAACGGATCTGGATGCGACGACCGTTTTCCCCATCTCGGCAAGCGGCCGAGATCGAGAGCGTACCGCCTTTGCTGGGGGACGCCGCCATCTGCTGGACAGCGTTCTGCATGGCGTTCAGAAACACATGCCGCAATCGAATCTCGCTGCCGGCGACTGGAGGCAGCTCCAGGTCCGGATCTACATGGATGTGGAAGTGGTTCTCTCCGCTGATCATCCGCAAATGGGCCACCGCATGTTGCAACACGTTGGCCACGTTCAACGTGCCCTCGTCCACCGTCTCCATCAGATCCCGAAAGAGATCGATCGATTGCCGGAGTTCGTTTTTCGTCTCGAAGAGGGCATCCAGAGCGGCCTTCACATTCTCCAAGTCGCCGGAATCACGCAAGGCCGGAATGCGTTCCTTCAACAGCTTGCAGTCAGTGCGCAGGTTGTCGATTTGGATTTCCAGCCCCGACATCTTGTTGTACATCTCGTGACCGACGATCGCTGCCAGTCGCCCACTGAGCAGGAACTTACTGAGCGATTGCACCTGCTGCGCAAGTACCTCCCGTTCGATCAGGGCGGCACACAGCGTAGCCGTCGCCAGCGCATCCCGCAGTCGATATCGAGCGAACGCGTTTGGCGACGAATCGAATAGGAACAGAGCATGCCTGGTCTCCCCATGTGACGTGATTGGAACACCGATACATGACTCGAACGAGAGAATCTCCAACAATTTGCGGAATCGGTCTGGAACCGTTTCGGAGGCATGGTTCTCAAAGACATAGCGTTGTTCGCAGATCACGTCTCGTACCGGGCTTTCCCGCAACGAATAGACGGTGTCGTTGGCAAATGTGGCCGTCCCGGTCTGTGCAAGCACCGATATGACCTCCGAAATCGGGTCCCGCCCAAACACGACCCCCGCATCGGCCCCGGTGTTCTCGACCAGTTGCTCCAGGGCAACCCGCAGGCGAGTGGAGAGTGTCTCTGGCAGCCCAGCAATCTCCGTGAATTCCTGAAATGGCTTCTCCTCAACCGGTTCGGGCACGTTGACCTCAGCCTTCCAGGGCGGAAGCGTTTCGCCCTGCTCGATCTTGGTGAGCAGATTCTCGATCTCCTGAACATCCAGGGGCTTCACCAAGACACCGACGGCGCCCAGCGCTTCGATCTCGTTGTTGTGCTCGTTCAACCACTCAGGGATGCTCATCACGACAGCTTGCGCGCCGTCCAGTTGGGGCCTGATCTGGCGGAGGAGGGCCAAGCCGTTCATGCCGGCGGGCAGGTTGATGTCCACGATCAGGACATCGTATCTGCGCCGGCTCACGGCTGCGACAGCTTCTTCAGCCGTATGGGCCGCGTCTGCCTGGTGGCCTCGTCGGTTGAGCCACTTGACTAGTGGTTCACACACCTCATCGTGATCGTCCACCACAAGAATGGCTCCGATTCTGTTCGTGATACAAATGGGGGCGTACGCTGAGCCGTACTCCGCCGGTTTCTGCGCTTCCTGGGGAGGTAATGACTCCACCTCACCTTGCTCTGCTTGATCGGCGAGGGAACGCTGGTCCAGCATCTTCATGATCTGTGCGGCGCGGGCTAACTGCGTGGCACGCCGTCGAACGCTCAGGTGTACCGTCCTCGCCTTGTGACCGATGTGGGTGATCACGGCCTCAACGTCATCGTCAACCCAAACCACTTCCTCTGTCTTCTCGATATCCCAGGCCACAAGCTCCGAGATGGGGACAAGGCCGTTGACTCCGGGGACGATCTCGACGTAGGCGCCATACAGCCTGAGGTGCTTGACCGTGCCGGTCACCACATCACCCTCCCGGTGATCCCGTACGAAATCAGCCCACGGGTCTGTCTGGAGAGCCTTTACGCTGAGTTCCATGCTGCGCTCTCCGTCCGCCAGTGACAGAACGACCGCCTCGATTCGCTCTCCCGGTTGAACGATTCTCCAGGGCTCCACATCCGCGGCCCACGTCAACTCTCGCCGGCGGACATAGGCGCGAGTACCATCGCGCAAGCGGACAAAAATGCCATACGGAAGCAATTTCTCCACTTCTCCGGTGACGCGCCAGCCCACAGTATACGATTGCGCGACCTTCTCCATAACCAACCTCTGCAAGAGCAGTACAGCATTCCTGATCTACCTCCATTATACCACAAGACAGCGGACCAACCTTGCCGCCTTGTAACAGTTGTCTCGCAATTGGCTGGCAGTGCCGGATTAGACCCACCTGTCCTTGCCTCGCTGCCACGCCTCTATTGCGATTCCCTGCCCGGAGGCTGTGCACGCGGCCATGCGAATGAAGAGGATACGGCCCCTCCCCGGCGACAAACCCTCACCAGGCCCCGTTTGACAAACGCACCGGAATTGGATAGAATAAGGACACATGGCGTGGCC
Organism: uncultured Ardenticatenales bacterium; assembly: GCA_964508275.1. Classification (GTDB taxonomy): domain Bacteria; phylum Chloroflexota; class Anaerolineae; order Ardenticatenales; family JAADHH01; genus CAZDTE01. Next base: position 14,727 of record CAZDTE010000025.1, on the reverse strand, counting down.
AGGCGGTAACCGAACTTTCTGGTCATGGCGAGGAGCGAACGACGGAGCAATTCCCACTTTTCCTGTTTGCCTGCTGCCATGCTGGATCGCCCTCTACGAGTCGATGACCTTCGGGCCCGCTGCGGCGTGGCATTTGCAGAAGCGGAAGATTAACGAATCGCCCGATCACACCCAGCTTCAATATTGTTAATGCACATACGACCGCAAATCTTTCACGAAGCCGAGACTGGTCCCATCTACCCGAGCGCTATTGATGAAGAGCTATGACTGATCCCGCCAACCGTTTGCTGACCCTCTGCCGTGAGGCGCTGCAGCTCAGCCTGCGCGATTCTGCCGACCACGCCTACGACATGTCGCTCGACGACATGGCCGCCCAAGTCGCTCGCCTTATCGAACGCAACCTCCAAAGCGGGCGGGCCGGGCGCGTCGCCCTAGTCCAAGGGCACGACCCGAACGATCAGGCAAACTGGCTCCCCGGCTACGTCCGGTCTGTTACCAAAAACTGCGCGCGGGAGTATCGGCGACTGACCGCTTTGGAAGCCGGCGACACTGATGCCTGGGTTGACCTGCACGCCACCTTGGCCCGGCGCGCCTACTTCGTCCTCCGCCGCTTCCTCGAACACGACCAGGCCAATCAACGTGCCTCCGACGTGGCCCAGGATGTCTGCGAAAAGCTCTTCCTCACCACCTACCCCGGCGACGTGCCCTTTGACGCCTGGACCGGAACCATCCTGGTCAATCACGTGACCGCTATGGGCCGCTCGAAAGACGCGCTCGATGCCGCGCGGGCTAAGAGCAACCGGTGGCCGGCCATCCAGGATGAGCAATTCGAACACGCCGGCATTCCAAACGACCCAGCAGCCGCCGATCCGTTTGCCACCCTTGATGACCAGTGGTGGCTTCTTGCGGCTATCGCTCAACTGCCGACTTACGCTCAGAAGGTCGTGATCGTACACGGGCATCTACTGGAACACCCAGTTGATGAAATCGCTGAGTTGCTGGATCGCACGCCCCAGGCGGTGTACAATCTGCGGGCGCGAGCCCTGCGCAATCTCCGGACCCTGCTGTCGGCCGATGAATGAATCTCCAGGAACCGTGAAAGATTCGAGCAGCAATTTGCATTATACATGATAGAGCAGGACAATCGTAAACGCCCTGCCGGCAGAGGAAGCTATGAACGAAGAGCAGGATACCCAAAAAGAGGCGACCGTCCAAGAGGTGCTGGACTTAGTTGAACAAGCCTACAAGCAAGACCCGGAACGCTGGGCCAGGCGGTTCCGTCGTCTGGCGAAAGATATCGCCGAGGGACAACCGGAATCGGCCTCCTGCGATCTGGCCCAGGATGGCCTGGAAAGCTACATAGCTGCCGCAGCGGCCGGTCAAAACGTTCAGGAAACGTTTCCTCAGATGTACTCGCATCTGGAGTCCTGTTCTGACTGCCGGGCGCAAGTCGATCTCCTGCGGGTTGCCCTGAACCCGCCTGCGGGTGAACCGCCCTCCGTGGCGACAGCACCCCCCCGGCTATCGTTTCTGATTCGACAATCCGACTCCCCGTGGATGTCGTTTCCCTTACCGCAGATGACGTCACTACGACGCGGAGTGCGGTTTCTCCTCAACCGCTCATTCCTGCAGGACAGGCTGCGCCCCCGATCCCTGCCCCTGCGGGGGATGGATCTGCCCACCCCTCTGGACCGCACCTGGCTGCTCCTGTCCGATGTCGTCCACACGATGGGAGCGGATTGGAACGTTGAAATCCGCGCCTCTTCTCTGCCTAACCCCGATCCCCAGTGGGCGCTAGAAGTTGCAATCTCTTGTGAAACCGGGTTACCTCCCAACTTGCTGGCCACGCTCGACTGGGCCGGCGAGCGATCCGCACAGCCGGTGAGCGCCGATGGCCTCGTTCGCTTTCCTCCCGCCTCCCTGTCCCCGCTGTCCGAGCCGGGCGCCCGATTCGCCCTGACAATCGCCAACGATTCTTAGCTGCGCGCGCCGGAACGGATACGGAGGAATCCTTGTCGTCTCTAGCACTCTCCCCACCTCTGACCGACCTGATCGAACGCCTAGCCGATGGCACGGTAGACGCGAATAGCCTGGCCCGCCTGATCCCTGAGCCGGATTCCAGCGCAGGCACGGTCGGCGCCGTTCGAGAAGCGGCCGGGGCCTGGCGGCTGACAGCCCCACGACGCGCCTGGGCCGCGGCACAGTTGGCCCACGAGATGGCTCGCGCGAGCAAAGATGACGAGCTGACGGCGTCCTGTGCACTGACCCTGGCCGTAACCCTCAACGAGCTGGGCGAATTCGACGCGGCGCTTCCCCTGGCCCAATTGGCCGCTGCCCGGCTCGCAGGCCTCCGCGCAGCGCAGGCCGAACGGCAGATCGCCGTCGCGCAGCAAGCGTTCGGCCGGCTTGGCTTCGCCCGGCAAGCGCTCGCGCGGGCTCGCAACCACTTGCCGCCGGATGCGACCGTGGAGATGGCCCGCTGCGATCTGCTTGAGGGTGACGTGTGCCACACCGCCGGCGAGAGAGACACCGCCGGCGCTCTGCTGCAAAAAGCTCGCGCGATCCTCCAGGAGCGCCACGAAACACTTGAACTAGCGCGCTGCCACCAAATCGAAGCCCGCCGGCTGGCGATGTCCGACCCCGAACGGGCACGCGCCCTCGCCGAGCAAGCGTGCCAGTGGTGTGAGGAGGGCCGCTATCCACTTGAACTGGCCCACAGCCAATTGGCTCTGGTCGACGCGTTAGAGTCCCTAAACCGGTATGACGAAGCACTGGCCGCCGCCGACCGCGCGCATGACCTTTTTTCCCGCGAGCGGTCAAGTTTCTTCGCCGCTTCCGCGAATCTTTATGTCGCCATCATTCTCTGGAGATTGCACCGCTACGAAGAAGCGCTGGCGGCATGCGAGCAAGCGCAGCAGGTTTTCCAGTCAAAACCGATGGAACCGCCGCTCATGCGTTGCGAGATCAACCAGGCCAACATCCTCTACAGCCTGAACCGCTACCCAGACGCCCTGGCCCTATACGAGCGGGCCGGCCTGCGCGCCGAATCGCTGGGGCGACCATCGGCGGCGGCCCGCTGCTACGAGAACAGCGCCCTTGCCTACCACTGGCTGGGGCAATATGGCCGAGCCTTGGCCCGCCACCGGCAGGCCGGCGATCTGTTTCTCCAACTCGGCGAGACCACCGGGGTGGCGGTTTGCGAGCAGAATATGGCCCGTACCTGCCAGGCCCTGGCGCAATACGACCAGGCCCTCGCCCAATTCCGGCAAGCCGCGCAGCGCTTCGATGAGGCGAACGCACCCGTATACGCCGCGCGCTGTGCCACACACCTCGGCAGCCTGCACCTGCAATTGAAGCAAACGGGCGACGCCATTGCCTGCCTGGAGGGGGCGCGCGAAACGTTCGTCGCCAATAACCTGCCCTCGTTCACCGCCGTGTGCGACCAATTGCTCGCCCTGGCCGATAGCCAGGCCGCCCGATTCGACAAGGGGCTTCGTCGCCTGGCCGAGGCTCGCAATAAGCTGGAAGATCGGGGACAGATCGTGGATAGCGCCCTCTGCGACCTGATCGCCGGCGATTTGCACCGCACCGCCGGCGACTCACTCGCTGCCGAGAATCACTTTCGCACCGCCTTGAGCGTACTGGACCCGGGTTTTCCCGACCACGCCTGGCGTGCCGAGTGGGGACTGGCCCGTTGCCAGCGCCAACACGGCCGGGCCGGCGCCGTGGCCAATTACCGGCGGGCCATCCATCACCTGGCCACCCCTCGCGAGGAACTGGTCACCGAAGCCTTAAGCAGTGGGTACCACCGCCAGCGCCAGGCGCTCTACGAGGAAGCGTTAGCCTTTGCGCTCGACGAGGACCTCACCGGTTGGGCGTTGGAGATCGTGGAAGCGAGCAAGGCACGCAGCTTCCTATCGTTGTTGCAACGCCGTGGGCGGCCTCTGCGGGACGATGTCGCCATGTCGGCGCGTGTCCGATCCCTTCTGGAGAAGGAACAACGTCTCCGTGGTCAGATCGAGGAAGCTCGCGCCCGGCTGTACCGGTCCGAACCGACAGTTTCGGCAATGCGCGGAGACGGAACGTCGCGGCATGACCTCAACGCGCTAAGCGACCTTTCTCGACAGTATGAGGACGTTGTGCAGGACCTGCGCTTGGCCGGCGCGGTCCACACCGGGCCCTCCACCGCGCAACCGTTTAGCGTTGACCGGTTTATCCGCCAGGCTACGACGCGCCTGGCGCGTGGGTGGGCCGGGTTGGCCTATTTCGTGACGGGATCCGAGTTGACCATCTTCCACTTGCACGAAGCCGGCGTCGAGGCCATCCGGAAGCCGTTGTCCGCCTACGATCGACACATCCTCCAGCAGTGCACGGACCCCGACCCGACAGCGCGGGAATTGGTCTATCGGGGCACAATCGGCGGCCGGCCGGTGCCCTCCCGGCCGGGGGAAAAATACCGGCAGCACTTGGGGCGTCTGTTGATTCCGAACCACGTGCTTTCCGACGCGCCTCAACGGTTGCTGATCGTCCCTCATGGTTCGCTGCACCACCTGCCGTTCCATGCCTTGCTGCACGGCGACACCTGCCTGATCGAACGGGCGCCGATCCTTTTTGCGCCGAGCCTGCAAGCGCTGGAAACCTTGTGGGCCGCCCCCCTGAGCCCTGCCGATACAGACAGCGCGCTGGTGTGCGGCCTGTCGGATTACGGAGAACGCGCCGTTGAGCTGCCCCACACACGCCAGGAGGCCGATCTGGTGACTGCCTTTTTCAACCAACGTGGCCAAACCCTGTGGGGTGAGGAAGCCAGCCGGGAAACGCTGCTCCGGATGAGTCGGGCCGGCGAGCTGCGGCAGTACGGGGTTATCCACTTCGCCAGCCATGCGCTGCTCGATCCCCTTTCACCGTGGCAGTCGCGCATCCTGCTGGCCGACGGCGATTTGACCGTTGTTGACGTGCTGGACTTATGGCTCGACGCGGCGCTAGTCGTGCTTTCGGCTTGCCAGAGCGGGCTAGGGGCCGTAAGCTCTGGTGACGAGGTGGTTAGTCTGGCACGGGCCTTTTTCCTGGCCGGCGCGCGGCAGTTGCTGGGCACCCTTTGGGGAGCGGAGGATGAGACCACCTTGCACCTGATGAAACAGTTTTACCGTCACTGGCGAGACGGCACACCGGCCGTGCAGGCCCTCGCCGACTCGCAGCGTCAGATGATCGTCGAAGGGTACAGTCCCTTCCAGTGGGCGCCGTTCGTTCTCGTGGGCACGGGGTAGACAGGCGCAGTAATGCCGCGAGCGGCAGGCCCGGCCCCACCCGAGTCTGCCGCTCTGGCACGCATTAGCAGGAACCGCAGGATAGCGGATCGGCGTAGGCCACCGCATACGGCAGCAGCAGCAATCCGGTCGCCAACGCAAGCCACAACAAACGCTTGACGTTGCTTCGCAACTTCCTCACCTCCTCTCCCTATCTGGACGAGACCGCTCACGCGGCCGGGCCGGAACAGACTGGAACGGAAAATGTCTCTCCCTCCCATTGTAAGCGAGAAACGCGCGAATGACCGACGCAGTTTGCGCGCAGCAGCATCGCTGGTGCGGCACAACCCGCAACGCCCAACCGGCTCCCGCAAGCTGTTCCTGGCAAAACGCGGTCAACTTCCTGGGCGAAACGTCACCCCTCCAAGAAAGGAGTCCCGTTTGACCGGTTACATACCCTGTGTTAGAATAGCGGGCAGGAGTAGGTGCGGAAACGTGTGAAGGTTGCCAACTTTCCAAAAGTTGGCAACCTCGGGGAGATGAGGGGGTCCATCTTTTTTCAAAGCAGTGAACAGAATCGCGGCGCTCTCTGCGCCTTTGTGGTGACAGAGTGAGGTGCCCGATCCTGGTGGCGCGATGAGACAATGAAACCGGAAAGCATCCGCGACAAACTGAACAGCCTGCCCGCCCGGCCGGGGGCCTATCTGATGAAAGATCTTCGTGGTCGGATCATCTACGTGGGCAAGGCCGTAAACCTGCGCAACCGCGTGCGGTCGTACTTCCATGCCTCGGCGCAGCACGACTCCAAGACCCGGCACCTAGTCGCCGAGATCTCCGACCTCGAGTTCATCGTCACCGAATCGGAGTTAGAAGCACTGATCCTGGAATGCAACCTGATCAAGCAGCATCGCCCGCGCTACAACATCCGCCTGAAGGACGACAAGCGCTACCCCTACATCAAGGTGACCTGGCAGGACGATTTTCCACGAGTCTCGGTGACTCGCCAGATCAAACGTGACGGCGCGCGCTACTACGGCCCGTTCACCTCCGCCTGGGCAGTCCACCAGACGCTCGACATGCTCCGCCCCATCTTCCCGTACCTGACTTGCACCCGCAAAATTGACGGGCAGGACAAGCGCGCCTGCCTGTACTTCCACATCAAACGCTGCGCGGGGCCCTGCACCGGCGCGACGGACCGCCAGGGCTACCGCACCATCATCCAGAACTTGGGCGACTTCCTGGATGGACGCACCGACGAGGTGCTTGGCGATCTGCGCAAACGGATGGCAGAAGCCGCCGAGAACCTTCAGTTCGAGAAGGCGGCCCTCTTCCGGGATCAGATTCGGGCCGCCGAACGAATCACCGAGCAGCAGCGCATCGTCTCCGGCACACGCGACGATCAGGACGTCCTGGCCTTTGCGCGTGAGGACGGCGACGCCTGCGTCCAGATCTTCTTCATCCGTGGGGGAAAGCTGATCGGCCGCGAACACTTCCTGCTCGAAGGCGTGGACGAAGAAGACGTTTCCGACGTGATGTCGTCGTTCCTCAAACAGTTCTACGATTCCACCCCCTACGTGCCACCGGAGATTCTGCTGCCCGCGGCGACGGAAGAGGCGTTGATCATCGAGCAATGGTTGCGCAGCAAGCGAGGCACCAAGGTGTCGTTGCGCGTTCCTCGCCGGGGGCATGGCAAGGACCTCGTCAATCTAGCCGCGGAAAACGCAACCGAGACGCTGACACACTTGCGAGCGCAGTGGCAGGCCAACGAGAGCAAGCAGACGGAAGCCCTGGCCCAGTTGCAGCAGCACCTGTCGCTGCCCGGCGCCCCCACGCGCATCGAGTGTTTCGACATCTCGAACACGCAAGGAGAATCGGCGGTTGGCAGCATGGTGGTTTTCGCCAAAGGTGTGCCCCGCAAGAGCGACTACCGCCGTTTTCGCATTCGCTCGGTTTCGGGCCCCGACGATTACGCCTCGATGCAGGAGGTCTTGCGCCGGCGGTTCCACCGCTGGCGGGAGAATAGGGCCACGGCAGAGATGAAGGCCGGGCCAAGCGCGTGGGCATTGTTGCCCGACCTGATCATCGTGGATGGCGGCAAGGGCCAACTTAACACGGCCCTGGCCGTACTGGAGGAATTCGATCTGCGGGATCGTGTGCCGATTGTCGGCCTCGCCAAACGCCATGAGGAGTTGTTCGTGCCGGGGAAACCCGATCCGCTGCGCTTGCCGGACCGCTCGCCCGCCCTGTTCCTCGTTCAGCGTGTGCGTGACGAGGCGCACCGCTTCGCTATCGGCTACCACCGCACGCTGCGCCGGCGGCGCGGGCTGGCTTCCACGCTCGAAGAAGTGCCCGGTGTTGGGCCGGTGCGCCGCCGAGCGCTGCTCAAGCAGTTCGGCTCGCTCGACGCGATTCGCCAGGCCCGGGTCGATGACCTGGCCGCTGCCCCGCACATGACGCACAAAGTGGCTGAAGCAATTAAGGAGATGCTGTGAGATGAAGATCGTCACCGCCGAACAGATGCGGCGCATGGAAAAAGCGACCGATGCCTCGGGCCATTCCTACGACGCCATGATGGAGTCGGCCGGAAAGGCTGCCGCCGACGTAGCCATTGGTTTGCTCCGCCGGCACAGGCTGGAACAGGTCCTCGTGCTGGTCGGCCAGGGCAACAACGGAGGCGATGGGCTCGTTTCTGCCCGGCACTTGCATGACCAGGGCTTTCGTGTGACCCTCTACGTTTGGAAACGGAACGTGGCCGGAGATCAGAACTTCGCCGCCACGCAGGAGCGAGACATCCCGGTGCTGTGGGCCGAAGAAGACGAGGGGCTAGGCCGGTTACGGGAACACGTGGCCGCCGCCGACCTGATCCTGGATGCGTTGCTCGGCACTGGCGTTTCCCGTTCCATCGAGGGCCTGCTGAAGGAGATTCTGGAAACCGTCAGCGCGCAGCGGACCACAGCGGCTGGCGAGGCGGCCACGATCCGCTTCCCGGCGACGCCGGCCGGCGCGCCGCAGCGCCGCCCCCTGGTGGTGGCCGTGGACATGCCAACCGGCCTGCACACCGACGACGGTTTCGCCGATCCGGTAACGCTGCCGGCGGATGTTACGGTGACGTTTGCTTTCCCGAAGCGGGGCATGTTCCTTCCGCCGGGATTGGAAACCGTGGGGCGGCTGGCGGTGGCCGACATCGGCATCCCGGAGTCGCTGGCCGACGACATTTCGCTGCGGCTGGCTACGGCCGAGGCGATCCGGCCGATGCTCCCCCGCCGGCCGGTCGGCGCCCACAAAGGCACTTTCGGCAAGGCGCTGATCGTCGCCGGCTCGGCGAACTACCCGGGGGCGCCGGCGCTGGCGTGTGCCGCGGCCACCCGCGTCGGGGCCGGGCTGGTCACTTTGGCGGCGAGTCGTACTGTCGCGCCGCTGGTCGCAGCACACGTCACCGAGATTACCCACGTGCTGCTGCCCCACGACCTGGGGGCGCTCGTGCTGGATGCGCTTCCAATCGTGCAGGAGGTTTTGGGCGACTACCAGGCGCTGCTTCTCGGGCCCGGCCTGGGACAGGACGAGAAGACAGCGGATTTCGTCTACCGGCTGCTGGGAATGGCCACGGCGTCCCCGCGTGGGCGGATCGGTTTCGTCAGCCGTGCGATTGAGGAGACGGAAGACGAGGCCTTAACCCTGGCCCTGCCGACCGTGATTGACGCGGATGCGCTAAATGCCTTGGCCAGGGTGGACAACTGGTGGGATGACCTGAAGGGCGCTGCCGTGCTGACGCCGCATCCGGGGGAGATGGCACGCCTGTTTGGGCAGGCGCGCTTGCTTGGGCAGGCGCGCTTGCTCGGCACGGAGACCGACGATGTGCAAGCGGACCGGCTGGGCACGGCGCAAGCGGCGGCGGAGGCGTGGGGGCAGACGGTTGTGCTCAAAGGCGCACACACGATCATCGCCCAACCGAGTGGCGAAACGTGGGTGCTCCCGTTCGCCAACCCGGCGTTGGCCACGGCCGGCAGCGGGGATGTGCTGGCCGGTGCAATCGTCGGCCTGTTGGCGCAGGGCGCGCCGGTCGTAGAGGCCGCCGTCGCTGGGGCGTTTCTGCATGGCCTGGCTGGGGAGATCGTGCGCGAGGAGATCGGAGAATCGGGGCCGGTGGCCGGCGATCTGATTGCTGTGCTGCCGGAGGCATTGCAACGCTGCGGCGACAGGGGGGCGTAGGGGAGGGCGAGTAAGGGAGTAGGAAGAGGAGTGTCGAGCGTCGAGCGGCAGAATACGCACCACGCAATACGCAACACGTGACACACGAACGGTGCTGGGCGACCTGCCCGAACGGGCAGGCGGACTCCTGACCGAGCCCAGCACGTCTGGCAACTGACGATTGACATCTGACATCTGGCGACTGACTACTGTTTTCCAAACAGGAGGAAAATCGATGAGCTTAAACGGGGGTTTGAGAGGGAGGTGGGCACTGGTGCTGGGCGCCTCCAGCGGATTTGGTGCGGCGACAGCGTTGGCTTTGGCGCGCGCCGGCATGAACATCTTCGGCGTGCATCTCGATCTGAAGGCCACGCTCCCGAAGGCCAAGCAGGTCATCGCCGACATCGAAGCGCTGGGCCGGCAGGCGGTGTTCTTCAACACAAACGCCGCGGACGAGCGGAAGCGCAAACGGGTGCTGGACAAGATCGAGGGGGTGTTGGCGGAAGACGGCCAGCGGCAAATCTGGGTCATGCTCCACTCGCTCGCCTTCGGGACGTTGCTGCCCTTCATCGCCGATGATGTGGAGGGGCAGGTCTCACAGGCCCAGATGGAAATGACGCTGAACGTCATGGCCAACAGCCTGGTCTACTGGGCGCAGGACCTGCACCACAGGGATCTCCTGGGCAGGGGGAGCCGCATCTTCGCCATGACCAGCACCGGCTCGCACCGGGCTGTGCTTGGCTATGGAGCGGTCTCGGCAGCGAAGGCGGCGCTGGAGTCACACACGCGACAACTGGCCCTGGAACTGGCGCCGAGCGGCGTCCTGGTGAACTGTATCCTGGCCGGTGTGACCGACACGCCCTCCATGCGCAAGATTCCGAACAGCGCGAACATCATCGCCAAGGCGGAGCACGACAATCCGTACGGGCGAATCACCACACCAGGAGACGTGGCCGATGTGATCGTCGCTCTCAGCAGCCCGCGTGTCCGTTGGGTGAACGGCAGTGTGCTCTTCGTGGATGGCGGTGAAGCGATCGTGGGACTGTAGCAGGCCGGGCAGATGAGCCGTCCGCGAGTCTACCGCACGGAGGCGATCGTACTCCACCGTTCCGATTTGGGCGAGGCGGATCGGTTGCTCACGCTGTACACCCCGGATCAGGGGAAGCTGCGGGCGGTGGCCAAGGGCATCCGCAAACCGACCAGCCGCAAGGGCGGCCACCTGGAGCTGTTTGCGCACAGCCGGTTGCTCATCGCCAAGGGCCGCAATCTCGACATCGTGACGCAGGCAGAACTGATCGAGCCGTTCGATTCGTTGCGTGAGGACCTTTCCCGTATCGGATATGCGTTCCACGTCGCCGAGTTGGTCAGCAGGTTCACCGACGAGGGTATTGAAAATCGCGCCCTGTTTGACCTGTTGCGGGATGCGCTCGGCTGGATTGCTCGCAGCGAGAACCTTGCGGTGACCAGCCGCTACATTGAGCTGCACCTGTTAAGTTACCTCGGTTTTCGCCCCCAGCTTTTTCGCTGCGTCCAGTGCAACGAAGAGATACAGCCGGTGACGAACTATCTGAGCAATGATGAGGGCGGCATTTTGTGCCCGCGTTGTGGCGAGTACCGGCCCCGAACGCGAGCGATCTCCATGCCGGCCCTGAAGGTCCTGCGGTTTGTGCAGACCCACGACTATGCCACCTGCCGGCGATTGCAACTTCGGCCGGCGGTGACCACGGAACTAGAGGCAGTGTTGGATCAGTTGCTCACCCACCACTTGGAGGCGAAGCTCCGCTCCCTGGCGTTTGTGCGTCAGCTGCGGCGAGAAACCTCGGCGCCTGCATCGCCGCCAGAAGACGGAGAGTAGGTAGTTTTGGAAAACGAGTGGAAACATGGTACAATGGGGGCAGCGGATTACGTGATCGCTTCGCTCGTCGAAGGCCCCCTGACCGAGGCGGGAGGAAAGCTCGGTCGGGAGACCATCTGCCCGAAGGGCAGGCCGTCTGCCCGAAGGGCAGGCCGTCGCCCAGCGGGGAGAGAGTAGCTATTTTCAGAAGCAGGCTAATGAACGTACGACAAACTTACGTTCCACCGCAGAGTAGGATGGCTCGCATTCTGTTCCTTCTTTCATGCGATGGCATATGACCGCGACTTCAGCCGCCGGTGACGGCTGGCCGGTGGCTGAAGTCTGACCCGGATTGACTTTGAGCGCAGGAGGCGCGCGGATTGACCCCTTGCGATAACGTATGGAGGAGGAAACCATGACAAAGCCGTTGACATTCCAACAAGCGTTGATCCAGTTGGAAAGATATTGGGCTGAACATGGCTGTGTCATCTGGCAGCCATACAGCGAGAAAGTGGGGGCCGGGACGATGAACCCGGCCACGGTGCTGCGCGCTCTGGGGCCGGAGCCGTGGAACGTCGGCTACATTGAGCCTTCGTATCGCCCGGCCGATGGCCGCTACGCCGAAAACCCGAACCGGATGCAGATGCACACGCAGTACCAGGTGATCTTGAAGCCGGACCCCGGCAATCCGCAAGAGTTGTACCTGGCCAGCCTGGAAGCGCTGGGCATCGATAGGCGACAGCACGACATTCGCTTTGTCGAAGACAATTGGGAGGCGCCGGCGCTAGGTGCCTGGGGGCTGGGCTGGGAAGTCTGGCTCGATGGGATGGAGATCACGCAGTACACCTACTTCCAGCAGGCCGGTGGTGCCGAGCTGGACCCGGTGTCGGTCGAGCTGACCTACGGCATGGAACGGATCGCCATGTTCCTGCAGGGCGTGGGCAGCGTGTGGGAGATTCAGTGGGACGATAACTTGACCTATGGCGACGTGCTCAAGGTCAACGAGGTGGAACACTGCACGTACAACTTCGATGTCGCCGATGTGGACCGGCTCCGGCGGTTGTACGACATGTACGAAGAAGAAGCCAATCTGTGCCTGAGCAAGGGCCTCGTGATTCCGGCGTACGACTATGTGTTGCGCTGCTCCCACACCTTCAACATTCTGGACGCGCGTGGTGCCGTCGGCGTGACCGAGCGCGCCCGCTATTTCGCGCGGATGCGCACGTTGGCCCGGCAGGTGGCACAGGGCTACCTGGAGCAGCGCGAGCGCCTGGGCCTCCCGATGATCCGTCCGGCCGCGACCGTCGAGTCGCCTGCGCCACTGCCGGTCGTCCCGTCGACCGCGCCAACCGACCTGCTGTTCGAGATCGGCACGGAGGAACTGCCGTCCGACGACCTGTGGAGCGCCCTCGAACAACTGGAGACGGTCGCCCAAAACCGGCTGGATAACACGCGCCTGAGCTACAACAGTCTTAGGATAACCGGCACCCCTCGCCGTCTCGCGATCTACGTCCAGGGACTGGCCCCTCGTCAACCGGACGAGGAGCGCGTCTTCAAGGGGCCACCGGCACAAGCGGCCTTCGATGCCGATGGCCGACCCACCCAGGCGGCCCATGGTTTCGCCGCCAGCCACGAGGCGACCGCGGAAGACCTGGAGGTGCGCGACATCGAGGGTCGGCAGTACGCGGTACTCGCCCAACGGGTGCCGGGCAAACCTGCGCACGAGGTGTTGGCCGACACGCTGCCCGCCATCATTGCCGATCTGCACTTCGCCAAAACGATGCGCTGGAACGCGAGCAACATCGCCTTCTCGCGCCCGATCCGCTGGCTGGTGACGTTGCTCGGCGATCAGGTGATCGATTGCTCGTATGCCGGGGTCCGGGCCGGCAGGGTGAGCCGTGGCCTGCGGCCGGTAGGCTCGCCGCTGGTTGAGATCCCCGATGCAGCCAGCTACTTCGCAGTGATGAAGGAGCAGGACGTCGTGGTCGATGCCGAGGAGCGTAAGGCACTGGTTTGGGAGCAAGCGGAGAAGCTGGCTGCCGAGGTGGGCGGCCACATCCCCGACGTGCCGGACCTGCTCGACGAGGTCACCAATCTCGTTGAGAAGCCAACCGCCCTGCGCGGCACGTTCGACGAGCGGTTCCTGGCCCTGCCGCAGGAGGTGCTCATCACCGTGATGCGTAAGCATCAGCGCTACTTCCCCGTGGTTGACGGGAACGGCCAGCAGATGCCGTTCTTCATCACCATAGCGAATGGGGAAGTACGGCATCCGGAGATCGTGCTGCGTGGAAACGAGGGTGTCCTTGGCGCGCGCTATGCCGATGCCGATTTCTTCTACGATCATGACACCGCGAAGCCGCTGGCCGATTTCGTGCCGGCGCTCTCCGGTCTCCTGTTTCAGGAGGAACTGGGCTCCATGCTGGACAAGACCAAACGGATGGATAAGCTGCTGCCCTGGGTTGCCGACCAGCTTGGCCTGGACGCAGCGGAGCGGAAGGCTGCCACCCGCGCCACTCACCTGTGCAAAGCTGACTTGGTGACCAACATGGTCATTGAGTTGACGTCGCTGCAGGGGTACATGGGGCGCGCGTATGCCCGGAAGAGAGGGGAAGACCCGGTTGCGGCGGAGGCGATCCTGGAGCACTATCTGCCCAAGCACGCCGACGACGCCCTGCCGGCCTCGCGGGTTGGCACCGCGGTCAGTATCCTCAACCGGCTGGATAGCCTGACCGGCCTGTTCGCCGTTGGGCTGGCGCCGACCGGTTCCGCCGATCCGTACGCCTTGCGGCGGCAGGCCATCGGCCTGGTTCAGGTGCTGGCGCAAAAAGGGATTTCGCTTTCCATGACCGAGGCTTTGCGCCAGGCTGCCGCACAGCAGCCGGTTGAAGTCAGCGCGGAGAGTATGTCCGCACTATTCGATTTCATCCGGCGGCGTTTGCAGGCCTGGCTGATCGAATCGGGCTACCGGCACGATCTCGTCGATGCCGTGCTCGCCGTCCATTCCGATGATCCGGCACGCGCCTACCGGACGCTAAACAGCCTGGTCGCCTGGGTTGACCGGCCAGAGTGGGCGGAGATCTTGACGGCCTACAGCCGCCCCGCCCGCATCGTCCGTGGCGAGGAATCGGCATACGCATTGGACGCGGCACTGTTCACCGAACCTGCCGAGCGTGCCCTGCATGACGCCTACGAGACGGCGGCCCAGTCGATAGGCGAGCAGCCGACGGTCGACGAGTTCTGCCAGGCGTTCCAGGGGCTGATCGCCCCGATCAACGAGTTCTTCGAGCAGGTGTTCGTGATGGTGGAGGACGACGCCGTGCGACAGAACCGGCTGGCGCTGTTGCAACGAATCGCTGGGCTGGCCGGGAACCTGGCCGACTTGAGCCGGGTGCGGGGGTTTTAGGAAACTCGTATCTTTTCAAAAAATGGGGGCAAACCATAGGGTGCAACAGAAATCAGCCA
>CAZDTE010000024.1:0-30892 GCA_964508275.1 uncultured Ardenticatenales bacterium | reverse complement strand
CCCGGCGCACCCTCCAGGATCAGGTTCCGTTCGGCGGCCAACGTCGCCAGAATCTGGCGGATTTCCCGGTCACGTCCGACCACAAGCCTGCAAATAGCGTCGAAATATTCAAGCATGACTATCCTTTCGTGAATTCGAATCAGCGAGGAAGTGAATCAGCGAATGTTCTGTCGTTGACGATTGAGTTCCGTGGCCAACAAAGAGATCACTTCCATTCGCCCATTCGCCTTTTCGCTCATTCGCTCATTGAAACGGCAACATTGCCACCACGGCACTCACTGGCCCAGCCACGACTTGCGGGAATCCGGCGAGTATGGCCATGACCACGGCCAGCAATAGGATAAAGGAAGCGGTCAGGCGTGGCTCTTGCTCGACAACCGTCTTCGGCCCTTCTCGGGCAAAGACGTTGCGCATGATTCTGGCATACCCAACTCCGGCGAACCCCGTCGCGCCCAACAGGAGCCACACCCATGAACTGTGCCCCTGCTCGATCAATGCCCGGTAGATCAGCCAGCGGCCGAAGAAGCCACTGGATCCGGGCACCCCCAATAGCGCCAGGCCGCCGAGCGAAATGCCGAACAGCGAAACCGGCACACGATAGGCCACACCACGTATGGCGGCAAACGAGAGGCCCGTCGCCCGGTGGTGCAACACGGCCAGGCTCAGTCCGGCCATCAGCAGGGCCAGGCTCCGACTGATCAGGCCATACACCGTCCCCTGCAAGCCCAGGGGAGAGCCAACGCCCATCCCGATCAGCAAGAACCCCAGGTCTGCCAGCGCGACGTGTGCCCACCACCGGCCCAGATGGTCCTGGGTGTAAGCCATGAGCCCTCCCGCGATGGCACTAGCCATCCCCCCCAGCACGAGAAGTCGGGAAACGGTGCCCTTCTCATTGAGAGCGGGGAACTGGGTCAGCCAAGTGGTGAGCAGGACAAGGAAGACCAGAGGCACACTCGAAACGATGAAGGCGGTCACGGCGGGGGGGGTCGTTTCACTCACTGCCGGCAGCCAGGCCTGGAATGGGAACAGGGCGCAGATCAGGGCAAACCCAAGAACCAAAGCCGCGCTAGCCATCTGAAGCAGGGCGACAACGTCCGGCTGTATTTCGTGGCGACGCAACAGGAAGTCCACTATCAGGAACAGTGGCATGGCCAAGACAATGGTGGTCAGAAGGTGCATGGCCGACTGCGTGCTTCCGGGCCTTCCACTCTGGACCACAAACACGCAACTTAACAGCCCCAACTCCGCCAGCAGGACGGCGATGACGGAGCTGCGGAAAAGGAGCGACCCGTTCAGGAATCCTAGACTGACGAGCAGGAACGGAAAGAGCGACCAGCCCTGGGAGATACGCCAGGCGAGCAGGAAGACACCGCCTGTGGACAGCAGAAGGATGAAGAGAGCCATGCGTTGGATCGGATAGAGGGCTAACTGGCGACCCAGAAGCTCGGACGTAGCACCTTCTGGGAGTCGCCACACCCACCATGCCGTGATCGCGACAGCCGTAATTGAAAGGAGGGAGACCAGAAACGACAGGCGACGGAAAACGTAGGCGAAGGGGGCGACCAGGAAAGGGATTCCGATGACGCCCAGGAGACTTGGCGCGAGTAGCCCGGTCATGCCGGTTCGTCCTTGTTTCCGGCTGTCCGCTTGCCGACCAGCACACGGATCGCCTCGTTCAGTGCTGCGGCGCTGCGGAGATCGAGCCCCTGCTTCTCTAGCCAGGGAATCATCTCCGCCGAAGTGAGGTACGCGATGAGCAAAGCTGTCAACAGGGTGACCAGTCCACTGAGACCGATGACGACCAGTCCCGGTTCCAACGCTGTGTAGAACAGGTCGAAGCCGCTCTGAAACAGCAACAGGCCAAGGCCAACCTTGAATGGTTCCTGGGTGAGCATCATGATCACCAACCCCATTCCGAGAAGCCAGTAGGCGCCCGCGTTCACATAGACGCTGGCCGCGGGGATAGGGAACCGCACTTGTAGCGCAGAAATCACCAGAGCACCCAGCACGACCGTCAGGGATCTTAGTGGTCTGCCCATTGCGCTGGCCGCCGGCCGCTTTTGTACTCCGACTTGAGCCGCTAGTTCGGCGCGGGTGGATGGTGTGAGGGTCGTGGAACGCGCGGTCCAATAGAGCGTGAGCGTGGCGATCGCACCGACAAGAATCTTGATCACCGCCAGGCTGGGTAAGACAGTGGAACTCAATAGCAGACCGGCCAGGATGTATTGCGCGAGCAGGAGGAGCAGTGACCACCGCCAGTCCTCCAGAATGACGATCAGGCTGGCGCAGACGGCCAGCCCCACGACCGCGTGGACCGAGGATACGAACGACAAGACCTGCAGGACGTGGGAAATCGAGAAGGTGCGCAGGATTTCGCCGAAAATGTCAGGCACTATGCATGCTCACGGGTTCATCACCGAGAGAATAAGGATGAAGGCGAAAAGCAAGGTCCAAAGAATGACGTGTTCTCCTTCCCACAGGCCGGTGGTGCGGCGCAGCACGGTTCCCAGCGCGATAGCACCTCGGTTGGTGGCCCGGCGGATCCACCGGGCCGTTAACAGTTGCCCGAGAACGTCGAGCACCCGCCAGGCCCAGCGGGGTAACCGGTGCCAGCCGCGCCACAGCAGGTACCCGCCCGCCCAGGGCAGTATCAGGGCGACCCACAAGGCCCGCTGCGGAACAGTCGTCAGGGCAACGTCAACGGTTGGCCAAAACGGTCCCCCAGAGGCGAGCAACAAGAAGCGGGGCACCGCCGGGCTTAGGCCTAGCAGGGCAAGGGGTGCTGCCAGCAGTCCTGCAGCGATCCAGAAGGACGGGCCAGTGGTCGGCAGGGAAGTGGAAACAGCCATCTCCCGCAACATGGTGGCTGTGACAAACAGACTGCCGATAGCGATCGCCGCGACCGGCAACCACAGGCTCTGGGCCATCGAGTGGCGCAGCAAGGGCAGCAATGTCCAGAATCCGGCGGTCAGCGGGGCGCCGGCGAGCGACAGCCAGGCAATCGCCGCGGGCCAGCAGCGCCATCCTGACTTCTGGGTAGCAGGGGGACAACTCAGGAGCAGAGGCAGCGCCAGTCCAACGTTGAGCAGAGCGGCAATCGCCGCCAGCGGGAGGCCCCAGAGCAGGGCCAGGAAACCCAGCGCGGAGGTATAGGCGATTAAGAGTGAAGCGGTTCCCTGGCGGTCTGTGGATGTCCAGGACAGGTATCCGAGAGGGGGCAGGCCGACACAAACCAGTGTGGCTAACCAAGCCGGGAACAAGCCGGCCCCCTGCGCCTGGAAAAGGCGCAGACCCAGCCCCAGGCCCGCCACGCCCGACGCAAGGGGCATGATTCCCGAGAGCGGGTGCGGTATCCCTGGCTTGTCAGTAAGATTCAGGTGGAGGGGGTAAACCCCGATGCGCAGCACGATCGCCAGGGCGATCCAAAACCCTACGGGACCCAACTGGGAGAGTTTCCCTATCAGGGGACCGGCCTGCAAGGGGATCTGGAGCGCCGCTGCCAGAAGAAACAGGCTGGCGAATTGACCCATGATCACGATGCGGACGGCCAGTCCGGGCGAGCGAATCAACCCGAAGGCCAGCAGTGTTGCCGCATCGAGCAGCGCCCAACAGACCAGAACGGTGACCAGATTGGCCGCTGTTGCCCATAGCATCGTCGCCGCAACCAGCAGCAGTACCGTTGCGGACAGAATCGGGTTGAGCTCAGCATCCGGTTCGTCGAGTTGCCCGAACACCACGGCTATGCCGGTGATGGCGGCCAACAGGGCCAGCCACATCCCGATGGCTTGGGGATTGAACACCAGCGCCGGCGTGTCCGTTCCAGCCAGAGGCCATGCCGAGAGCACGACCTCTTGTGATGACTCGCTGGCGACGAGCACGACTAACCAGAGCGCGCCGGCGGCGGCCCAGGTGAGTAGGAACATTTGCCCCCGGTTAGAAAGCCAAGGCCGCAAGGCAAAAACGCTGATCGCCACGAAACCCAGCAGCGCCGGCGGGAGCAGCAGTGCGTGTGCAGACATCCCCTCCCCCTCCACAGCAACATTTTGCGCGTGGGGGTCATTCTAGCACAAAAGGTACAGATTGACAAAGTAGCTAATCAGCGTGGGGTGGTGCTCTCTCCTTACTGCCGGGCGTATGCAAAACCTGGGGGAGCAGTACAAATCAACCACAGATTACGCCGGATGCTGCCCTTCCACAGAAAGGGCAGCATCCGGCGTAATCTGTGGTTAAGAAAAGGGTGGGCTATCCGACTCCCCTCACGATTAGATGCGCCCCTTACTGCCTCCTGCCTACGGCTAACTGCGCATTGCCCAGGAGTTTGGCCACAACGATTACCCGGTGGGTGTTGTTCGTGTAGGGCCAGCAAGTGACGAGGGTAAGACGGGAGTCGCGGGTGGGGCCGATCCAGCGAGCGTTCTGCTGTCGCTGGGTTTCGGATGCTCCCTGCTCCGGCAGGATGTAGCGGGCCGAGACGACGTAGACGTAGGGAGACCCTGCAGCGTACAGGGTGACGCGGTCGCCAGGATTCAGGTCAACCACGTAGCGAAAGACTTCGCCATCGATGTTGTGGTGCCCGGAGAGGATCACGTTGCCGGGTTGGCCGGGGTAGACGCTGTTGCTGTGCCAGCCGGCGGCGTAGGAGGCCACGTCCCAGACGCTCACCACCGTGCCGTTCTGCTCTTCTGTGTGCCAACCGATCGGCACGACCGGGGCGTCCAGGCCAATGGCCGGAGCCACGATCCGATCGGGAGGGACAAGGGCTGCGCGCGGGGCTGGCGTGGCAGTCGGTGGCGGAGGCGTGGGGGTGGGCAGCAACACGGTGGTGGGGGTGATTGTGGGGGGAGGGGCAGTAACCGTCAGCGCGGTGGGTTCTGGTGCGGTCTGTTTTGCAGGCGTCGCCGGCTCACGAGTGACCGGTGCGCGACTGATGACGACCTGACAACCGGTCACACTGGCCAGGTACAGGATCAGCAGGGCGAGACAGCCAGCAAGCCATGCAGTGCGCGGCCGTTGATCCCCACCACCCCAGTGCTCAGGCGGGGGCGAGCACAGAGGATTGATGCGGAGGCTGCATCGAGAAAATCGAAGCATCTTGCAGGTTATCCAATTCTGCTAACTGACGGGCAGCGTTGCGGTTACGCCAGTCGAGGTAACTGTGCAGCGCTTTCACGATTTCCTTGTCCCATTGGCTACCAGCACCTTCCCGAAGCGTGGCCAGGGCCTGCTCTGTCGTCATGGCGTCCCGATATGATCGCCTGGCCGTCATGGCCTCGTACCCATCGGCTACAGCCAACACGTGGACCAAGAGGGGCACGTCCTCGCCCTGCAGACCGTCGGGGTAGCCCGTACCGTCAATGTGTTCATGGTGGTGCAGGATCAGGGGTACGACATCATCGGCGCCAGGCACTGAACGCAAGATCTCGGCGCCGATCACCGGATGTTGCCGCATGATGGTCCATTCCTGCTCGGTCAAGGGGCCTGGTTTATTCAGAATCTCGTCCGGGGTGCCGATCTTGCCAATGTCGTGCAGCAGACCTCCCCAGTGTAGGATTCTCGTTTCTTCCGAGCTTAGGCCGATGTGTTCGGCAATGCGAGCGGCGAAGCGGGCCACCCGACGGGAGTGACCGGACGTGTAGGGGTCTCGTGCCTCAACGGCCGCGGATAGAGCCGACACGGTCCCCACGTACTGACGTTTCAGGTCATGGTAGAGGCTGGAGCTTTCCAGGGCGGCCGACACTTGACTGGCCAGTAGTGCATAGACCTGGCTGTCGTTTTCCCTGTACTGCTCGGCTTCCGAAGCATACACGACCAGGGCTCCTTGTGGCTCTTTGTAGAGGATCAATGGCGCGGCGAAGAGGGCCTCAACTCGGCCGGCCAACCAGTCACCGGGCAGAGCCAGGGCCTGGTCATTACCGATGTCTTTCTCGAAGAAAGGGACGCCCCGCTCGATGGCCCGCAGCGCTACGGGTGCATTGTCCAGCAATTTCAGCGACTCGCCGACGGTGCCGGGGATGCCCGACACGGCACGTGCATACACAGCTCGCTCGCCGGATCCGCGCATCCACAACACACAGGCGACCCCGCGCATGATTTCCCTGGCCCGCGCCGCAGCAAACTGCAGCATGGAGTCCTGGTCCGATATGGCGATCAACTGCCGGCCCACGTCCACCAGTTTGGCCAGGGTCAGGAATTCCAGGTGGGCGCTCAAGAGTTCCCGATTCGTGGTCTCAATCTCGGCCATGGCCTGTTCCAGGCCCTTGACCAGTTCGCGGTTTCGTGTCTCGGCGCGACGCTTATCCAATGCTCGAGCAACAGTGGCAACGACAAGGGACAGCGACTCGAACGGCTTGCGCAAGTAGGCGAAAGCCCCCTCATTCAAGCCTTCGATTGCCGATTCGGTAGAAGCATGGCCAGTGATGAGGATCACTTCGATCAGCGGGTCGATCAGCTTGGCCTGATTCAGCACATCGATCCCGCTCATTCCGGGCATGCGGATGTCGGTGACCAGCACGTCGGGGGCTCGCTGCTGGACCAGGGCCATGGCTTCCCGTGGGTCAGTTTCCGTAACGATCTCCCAACCCTGCTGGCTCAACAAGCGATCCAGCACGTCAAGCACCTCAACTTCATCATCCAGGACAACTATCGCGGGCATGAGAAGCTCCCTACGTTTCAGAAGCCAGCAAGGTGAGGCAGCACAACACCCTTGTTGTGCACAGGGCAGCAACAAGGGTTGACGCTCGCAGAGCAACGTCATCAGGGGGCCAGCGCCCCCTGCCTATTGCTGTCACAACTTCCATTCGAGCAGCAGGCCGCGATACATATCGTGGTTGGAGACCAGGCGTGACAGCTCGTCGGGCGGGATCGTGCGCACGACTTCACCTGACTCCATGTCCACGATCCGCACAGAAACTTCGTGGGTCTCGCTGTTTACCTCGAACTGGGCATAAGTGCGCGAGACGTGCGACGCGAACTCTCCGTTGCCACGATCTTGAAGGCGCGACGGGTTGTCTTCCCCCTCCACGACACCTCGTGAGGCTTCTCCCAGCCGTTTCAGTTCTACGCGCTGGGCCTGGGCCTCCGAGAATCGGCGCGCTGTTTCCATGGCGACCATGGTCTGCGTTCGATCGGACTGCACCGTGCCTTGTATTTTCTCTACCTGTTCCATCTGTTCTTTTCCTCCAGCTTGCGGGACATGGCCTTTACTGACCGTGTTGTTGCCAGCGCTCCATAGACAACCTGTTCATTATCTGCTGGCCACCGATTCCTGGATGGCCACTTGTCTATTCTTAGCCGTTACTACTCAGCCAGGCCCCCCTAACCCCCCAACTCTGGGGGGGACCCGCTTTACTCCCCCAGGATTGGGGGGGCTGGGAGGGCTTCCGCCATTGCTGAGACCATTCTCGCTGCCTGGCTGAGTAGTAACCCTCAGCCAAAGATGTTGGTGCCGCCAAACATGCCGGCTACCGATTGCTGCCCTTCATAGACCATCTGGGCGATCTGCACCTGGAGTGCTCCGTATTGTTTCTCCAACAGTTTGCGGCGGCGGGCCAGTGTCTTGTTCATGCTGTCGATGCGGTCGTCAGCCGCCTCAATGCGGTCTTGAATGTTATCCTTCGTAGAGTCAACGATGCCGTCGCTTTCCGTGAACGGTGTTATCTGGTCGATCAAGTCACTGGCAATCTGATCGAACAGGCTGGAAACGTTCTCGAAGTCATCGGTCAGGGCAGCGTCCAGCGCCGCACTGTCCGACACAACGGCTTGCAGACTGTCGTTGAGTGAAATGCCGATCTCGCTCAGGGCATCCGCTGACGTAGCCGGCAGCCCGGTTGCTGTCCCCTGGAAGTAACTGAACAGCCGACCGCGCAGGCTGAACAGCCCCGAGTCTCCGGCCAACCCGCCGCGTGTATAGGTTTTGCCAGAGACGGTCGTGCCGGTCTTATCTTTCAAGAAACTGGTCATTGTATTGAACTTGGCGAGAAAATCATTGATCTTTGACTTCACGGCTGTGTTATCTGCTTTTACTTCCAGGGTGGCGCTTTCCCCCTCCGCTAACAGATTCAAGGTAACGCCCGAAACCACATCAGTCAGCCCGCTGTTCGCCTGGCGGCCCACGGTGATCCCGTTTACCGTGAAGCTGGCATTGCCTGCTGCCTGGTCGTTGCCCGATCCTCCGTTGGCGTGCAGGATGCGGGTCGTCGTGTCTGCCGCATCAAAGCCCAGGCTATTCAGAATACCGCCAGTATCTTCAAACCGAATCTGGTGTGCTGTGCCCGTGTTTTCGGCCATCAAGACCAGGTAGCGGTCTACCACGGTGGCTGTGACGGCATTGCCGGAGGCGTACGTACCCTGGTTGATGGCGTCGGCGATGTCGTCGAGGCTGTGCGCACTGGTGACGGTGACACTGGCCCCTGCCGACATATAGTCCACGCTGGCCGCGCCACTCCCTTTTGTGCCGGCCACGTAACTCCCCGACGCGGCGATCGTGAACGTGAGGCCCCGGCCGGTGTCAACCGTCATGCCTGCGTCCACCATGTCTTGCCAATCGCTGGTCGTCTCCGTGCCACTATCGTAGATGTCGTCCATGCTTACGGCGTTTCCCTGGCTGTCCACCAACCGGAATTCCCAATCGCTGCTATCGGTAGGGTTTTGCCGCACCTCGACGTAGTAGGTATCAGCGCCCAGTTCCGTTTGGCCGCTGGTGACCGAAGCGGTGCTGAAACCAGTGATTGTGTTGGCGGATGTGCTCGCGTTCGATGTGGCCTGGCTGGCCGCTCCGCCCAGGTAAAACGTCCCGGAGAGGCCCAATGCCTGGTCACTATACGACTGCTGAGTCGACTGAACCTGGTGGGCCTGAGCCAATGTGGTAATGCTGATATCGTAGCCGGCTATGGCCGAACTGGATGCCGCGGTTCCGGACAGCACATCAACGGTGGTCGTGCTTGGATTGGTGACAGCGGTGGTCTTGGACCCAAAGATGGAGCTGTTTGCAGTCGAACTGGCCGATTCGTCCAAACCCTCCAGCACAGACTGAAGAGCGTCCATTTTGTTACCGAGGTCGCTGTACAACCCCTTTTTGGTTGTCAAGCTCGCCTTGTGCGCCTCTACCTGCCGCAGTGGCTTTTTCTGCTGCGTCATCAGCGCATTGATCAGGTTTGTAAAGTACGTTGTCGTATTTGTAGAAATGCCTGGAATGGACATTCTCGTCCTCCGTCGGTGAAACGTGACGCGTAAGGGTTACGGGTCACGTTTCAGTTGCTACGCCGCTGCACTGATAAAACCGGCCGCGGCCTCCGGCCTGGCGACGGTCGCGGGTTGCAGTTGGGGCTGGGGCTGGGCCAGTTGGGTCATCAATTGGCGGTTGGCTTCCTCCCAGCTTTCCCGCAGATCTTGCAGTATCTCTGCCGCGTCGTCCCACTTCCCTTTGCGGGTGAGTTCAAGGCACCAAAGGTAGATAGCCAGCAAGCGGTTGGCCATCTCCGGGTACTCATAATTCAGTGCGTCACGCAGAACGCCCAGGGCGCGGGTAGTGCGTTCCAAATCTCGGTGGCCGCAGCTTTGAATGGCCACATCGTACACCATTATGACCCGCTCCAGTGGGCTGGCTCCAACTACTTGGTTGTTACGGTACGTTTCCAGGACTTCTTCGTGGTTCGTCATCTTCGCTCATCTCCTCTTTGCTACGGGGCGGGTGTGCGGTAGGGGCGCGGTTCGTTGCGCCCCTACCATCCCCCTGTTTCCTAGGCTAGAAGGCTATCAGGAACCCTCCTAAGAGACTACCGAAAAAGGCCCAGGATTGATTGTGGAGCGACGTTGGCCTGTCCCAGCATAGCCACCGCGGTTTGCTGCAGGATGGAGAACTTGGTCGCCTGCACCTGCTCGTACGCCATGTCCGCGTTCATGATGCGGTTGAAGGCTGCGTCAGTGTTCACCTGGGCCACGCTCAGACTCGCCGACTGGTAGTCCAGCCGGTTCATCGTAGCACCGATGTAAGCCAGCGCAGAAGCGACGTTGGTGTTGGCTGCGTCAATGTTGTCCATGAAGGACTGCGAATTGCTCTGGCTACTGACCGAGTTGCCGCTTTGGGTGTAGTCCAGGCTGTAGACAGCACTTTCGTTACCACTTGCCCCAGCGGCTGTGGCGACACCGGCGAGCGAAATCGAGAAGCCGCGCCCGAGGTTGAGCGTGCCGGTCGTCGAGTTCCCTGCCGTTAGCGTCGTCGTCATCGAAGAGGCCGATCCACCGCCAGCAGCGCCGTCGGCATCCAAATTGACCACGTTGCCGTTAGAGTCCCGCACGGTGATGGTCACCGACGTGCCCGTAGTCTGGCCATACCCTTGCGTAGAGACCTCAACGGTGTAGTGCCCACCAGCCACCTGTCCACCGGCCGTGGCGTTCGTCGTGCCATTTACGGCAAGGGTGTTTGTGCTGTAGTCCGTGGAGAGGTTAGAGGCGGAGACGGTGGCCGAAGCGGCACCGGCTGTAACATCGAGCCCGGCCGAGTTGAATGTCGTAGAGGTACCGACACCCCAAACCTGCTCGTTGACGTTGAACGCCAGCTCGTCGCTTGTACCCGTGCCCACGCCGATCTGGAAGTTAAAGCCCGTACCGAAAATGGTCGTGCCAGACCACTTCGCCTGCGCCGCTTCAGCGTCGATCTGGGTATTGAGACTTTGCAGTTCCGTGAGGAGGGAAGTCCGCTCGTCAGTGCCCAGCGTGTCGTTCGCGGCCTGTTCCGCTTTGGTCTTCATGACGGACAGGATGTCTTTGATGTTGTTCAGATGACCTTCTGAGACTGAGATGAGGTTCTTGGAATCTTCGATGTTGGACAGTACCTGACCAAGACCCCGCGACTTGAAGTCCAGCTTTGTGGCAATGCCCAGGCCGGCCGCATCGTCGGCCGCGCTGTTGATGCGCCTGCCGGTGGCCAACCGCAGTTGGGACGTCGCCATTTTCGTGTTGATCATGCGCAGCGAGTTCAGGGCTTGGAGCGCCCCGATGTTCGTTGCTATCCGTGTAAAATCTGCACCTGCCATTTTATGATCACCTCCATGCGATCGTAATTCATTGGGAGTATCCTTACTCCCGTTTCCTTGATTGACGAGACCTTTCCCTGAAAACAGTCTTTGCGGGTTGCTGTCTCGCTTCCTACGTAGGGGATTGGCTTCGGAAACTTGACTCCCGAACTGCCTGGCCCCCACTCACGTCCCTTCCCCCTGCCTCCCGATGGGTTTCACCACCGAGAAGATCCTCCTTTGTCTGGTTGACTGACTTGCCCCGTCGGTCTAGGTGGCCACCTCCTTTCTGGAACAAACAGCGCCCATTGACATGTCACAGGTCTTCAACTATCCGTGACGTATTATTATCGGCAGGGCAAAGGAAAACTTTAGCGCTTTGGATTGATCAGAGTTGGGGAATTGGCCGGTGAGGTGGCGCTACGATGTCAGCTCGAGTCCTTTGTGGGCCGGGAGGAAGGTAGGATCAATGGCGAGGGTTGCCTGGTAGCCGAGTCGCGCGGCCTCACGGCGCCCGAGCAGCAGATAGCAGGTAGCTAAACTGTTCATAGCCCCCGCATCGTCCGCGTGGGCAGCGAGGTGCTCCTCGATCATGGGGATCGTTTCGTGGAGGTGTGCCCTGGCCTCAATGTCTCGCCCTTTCGCGGCCAGGGCCTGGGCCAGGGCCAGCCGATAATCTGGCCTGAGCGGAGCCAATGAGCAGGCGTTGGTGAAGCTGCGGACGGCTTCTTCCGGTTGTCCGGCCGCCTGGTTGCAGGCCCCCAGGTTGTGCCAGGCCTGGGCCTCCTGACCATACGCGCCCATCATCGTGATCTGATCGGCGTAGGCTTGGTCAGTGAACAGCGCACGTAGGTCAAGGAACCGGCGCAGCGCTGCGGCCGCCTGCGAAAACTCATGCCGCCGGAAGTGCAATCCAGCCAGGATGAACCACAGGTCGATGCTCCGCGTATGGACATCCAACGCAGCGCGGCACACTTGCACCCCTTCGTCCAACCGGCCCACCTGCATCAGCGCGTACGCCAGGTCGCTGGCCAGCATGTGATGGGCGTTCGGGTGGGTGTCCGGCGCGCAGCGGGACAGTGCCGCCGGCACTTGTCCCAACACCTTGTCGAAACGGCCCCACTCCCGGTACACGCGTACCAGTTGAGCCATGGCCATCATGTCGCCGGGCGATTCCCGAAGGTGGCGTTGCAGCAGCGTTGCGGTGCGCTGATACTTGCGGGCCATGGCCTGGGGGTCCAAGTTGTAGCCGTCGTGATGGATCCGAATCTCGGTCGTCTCGGCCGGCCCATCGTAGATGAGCTGATTGTGGACGATGCCTTCGTAATGCGCCTGGCCCCGACGAAAGAGGCGTGGGAAGTAGTGCACCGACAGACCGTCGGGCAGCTCATTTTGCAGAGCCACGTTGACTGCCACAGACTCGCTCGTCCGCACCGTCCGACGCAGCAAGGGCACGTCTTCTTGCTCCAGCACCTCGTCGGCGTCCACTTGCAGAATCCAGTCGCCGCGGGCGTGGCTCAGGGAAACATTGCGTGCCTCGCTGAAGTCGTCGTTCCAGGGATGAAAGAAGACCTTATCCGTGTACCGCCTGGCGATCTCCACAGATCGGTCGGAGGAACCGGTGTCTACAACGATGATCTCGTCGGCCACCGGCTGAACGCTACCCAGGCAGCGCGCCAGGCACCGTTCCTCGTCCTTGACGATCATGCAAACGGATAGCCGGCGGTCAGCCATCGATCACCGGCTTTCCTCGAGCTGCGCTTGCAGCCGTCTCAGGTTGGCGATCGCCGGCTGGCAGGACGGGTCCATGTCCAGGGCTGCGCGGTAGCCGGTCAGGGCGGCCCGGTATTGACCCAATTCCGCGTAGCACGTGGCCAGGTCAGAAAGGGCTTGTGCTGTGGGTGGCATCGTGTGCAAATAGCGCTCGATCACGCGAACTGCCGCCGCAAACTCTCCGACGCTCGCACACAGAGTCGCCAGGTCCGGGTACAGCAGCGCGCCAGCTGCCTCTCTCTCCAGCATCTGCTCGCTGGCTTCCCGCACGCCTCGAACGTGCCCCTGACGGCTCTCGATGTGCGCCCGTGTCATCCATAGCCCAATGTGTCCCGGTTCCAGCTTCAGACCGTGGCGCACACTGTCCAGCGCCTCGGCGAGGCGATTCTGCTTCAACAGAGTCAGTGCGATCCGGTTGTGCAGATCAGCCAACTCCTCCTGTTCAATGGCATGGCGGAAGCACACCTCGGCGTCCAAGGGGCGGCCCTGCTGGTAGTAAAGGTCGCCCAAGAAGCAGTGCAGCGGAGGCTCCGTCAGGCCGGCATCGCGGGCTCGCTCCAGAACGCCGATCGCTTCCGCCGGGTTCCCTTGCTGAACGAGCAAACGTGCCAGTCCGACGTAGGGGTTGAGGAAGTGGGCGTCGAAAGCGAGCGCCTCACGATAGCTGGCCGATGCTTTGTCCGCGTCTCCCAACCGCTCGTAGCAGACGGCCATGTTCAAGCAAACGCGACTCTCGAAATCGAAAACGTCGACGATCAACTGGCTAAAGTGTGGGTGGCGGACCTCATCTCGTTTCACTTCCAGGAACCGCTTGTAGTGGCGGATCGCTTCCTCCATCTTGCCCCACATCATGTACACCGTGGCGAGGTTGAAAATCGCGTCCAGGAAGAACGGCACCTCCTCCAGCACGTCTGTGCACAATGCTTCGGCTTCTTCATAGCGCTCCATCTGCAAGAGAGCATAGGCCATATCATTCTTGATCTGTTGGCGGTGCGTCGGGGTCGTGTTCGGCGAGTCGATGCGCAGTGCCTCCTCCCCCTCGGCGATCATGCCCGCGTAGTCTTCCACGGCCCGCAGCGCGTGTACCAGATTCTGACGGGCAAAGGTGTTCATCGGATCGTCGGCGATCTGCTTGCGCAGCAGGGCGCCGCTGCGCTCGTATTTGGCGTGCATCTGTTCCGGGGCCAGGTTATAGCCATAGTGATAGAGCCGAATCTCGGCGACACCTGTATCTCCCTCGTAGACCAACTGGTTGTGGACGATGCCTTCGTAATGTGCCTTCCCCCGGCGGAACAGCCGCTGAAAGCGGTGCTTGCCCCACTGCCCGTCAGAGAGCTCGTTCAGAATCGTGACAAAGACGACGTTGTAGTGATTCGCCTGGATAGCCTTGTAGAGCAGGGGCACGTCTTCCCGTTCCAAGGCCTCGTCGGCGTCAATTTGCAGAATCCAATCGCCGGTGGCATAGCCCAGGGAGACGTTGCGGGCCTCGCTGAAGTCGTCGTTCCAGGCGTGGAAGAACAGCTTGTCGGTGTACTGCCGGGCGATCTCCACCGTGCGGTCCGTGGAACCGGTATCCACGATGATGATTTCGTCCACCACACCCTTGATGCTGTCCAGGCACTGGGCCAGGAACTTCTCCTCGTTCTTGACAATCATGCAGGCAGAAAGCGTTGGCCGGTCCAGTTGTTGGTTGTAACTGCTCATGTTCCGATCCTTTTGACTGCTACGAAAACAGTAATCAGATGACCGCTGGGCGAAGGCCTGCCTGCGAAGGCCGACGGGCTCCCGACCGAGCCCGTCGGCCTTCGCATCCTAGAATCGTCCAGTTGTGAATTTGATCTCCGGGTTCACAGGGAGACTCAGCGCCCCTGGCTTTGCCAGAAACAGGGAACCAAAAGTATGGTCTAGCGCCATGCCCCCCAGGTCTTGTGTTTCTAGAGAAAAGTCCCGGTGGCCCAGCACGGCAAGCTCGCTGGGCGAGATCAGCCGTTCCTCGATTTCGGTCGGATTGAGGATCGGATTCTCGCCGCAAGAGGCGGCGCCGTAGTCAAAAGTAACCGCCAGGATGCCCCCGGGCTTCAACACGCGTGCCAATTCTGCCATGGCCTGCGGTTGTTCCGGAATGGGCAAGTGCTCGATCACACAGATGCAGAAGACCCGATCAAAGAACGCATCGGGGAATCGCAGACTGGTAATGGACTGCACATCGTGATGCATATTTAGGCCCAATGCTGACGTCAAAGCATGGGCGTCGCGCAGCTTCTTCTCGTTGATGTCAACCGTGTACACGTCGCAACCCTCGGACGCCAGATGGTACGAAAAGGGCGTTCCGGTGCCGCCGGCATCCAGGACCCTCATCCGAGTGTCCACAGTCGATTCGATGATGGTCAGCGAGTATTCCCACAACCGCAGCCAGTGGTCCTGCATGTGATCGGAATATGGCAGACCGGTCCGTTCGATCTTCATCTTCATTTCCATCAACCCCCGGCACACGGCACGCCGGGCAATCTGGTTCATGTCCTGAAAGTCGGCAACCTTGTTGATGGGGCGAGCCAGTGCTTTGCCGGGCAGCAGAATCGTCGGTGCGGTTGCCAACGCCGTCTCGGCCTCTGGCGGTGTTTCGTCAGGCGATTCAGCACTCTCTTTGGGAGAGGCCACGATCTCGGTCCGCTCTTGATCGCGGCTCTTCTCTATGAACACTTTCTCCAGGCTCACCATCTCGAAGATCGTTTGCAGACGATGGAACAAGGTATGCTTGTCCAGGATCACCTGCCTGGCATTCTGCGCAATACGCGCCCGCTCCTCCGGCCTCTCCAGATAGTGCCTGGCCAATTCAACGGCCTGCTGGGGGTTGTGAAACCAGACCAGATGCCGGTGATTCTCAAAGAACTCCTCGATCCCCGGCACATATTTCACCAGTGTGAAGCTCCCACAGGCCAGGGAGAAGAAATAGCGGTTCGACATGTACTGCGGCACGCTCGAGGTGCGCGAATTCATGTTGAACACGATGTCCGACGCGGTGTGGACCTTTAGGTAATCGTCGCCAAACGCGCCTGTTCCCTGCCACGGGAACTCGTCGCCCCAGGCGACCGGGCTCCAGATCTTCGTGACGATTCCGGCCTTGATCAGCGCGCGAATCGTCTCCTGCCGTTCCCCATCCCACGGCCAAGGTCGGCCGATGAAGGTCAGCTCGGCTCCGAACCGCTCTCGTTCTCCAGGGCCAAGCGGAGTCGCTTGGAACAGGTCAGGGTCCGCTCCCACCGGCAGAAACGCCAGGTTCTCCACTCCGGCCCGCTTGTATTGTTCGAACTGATACGGCCAGTTGGAACTCAGCAGAGCAAGATCGGCAGCGCCGGCAAGGTTCGCAAACCAGTCCTCAAACGAGCAGACCTGGTCCGCGTACCACACCACGACCTTTGCGCCGTGCCGGCGTTTGATCTGCCGCAAGGTCTCGGGGTCCAGTGCCTCACCTTTGCTGACCAGCACAAGGGCCGGCTCCGTTTTCGCTGCTGCATTGAGAACGAGAGTGTTCATGCGTGCATTGCCGACCGCGCCGGCGATTTGGCGATAGTTGAGAGCCACGGCCTGACACGTGAATTGCGTGGCGGTCTGGGTCAATTGCCGGGCCACCGACAATGAGTTCCGCGACGTGATCCCAGATGGCCCCGCCAGCAGCAGCACCGGCAGCGAAGAATCGATGTCCAGCCCCTCGATGTCTCGCTCGGCCGCAATCTCGATGGCGTGGCCCTCGTGGGTCTGGGCTGTCGGTCCTCGTCCGTTCCCGGGCGATGATGTCGTGGCCGTGGCCTTTCCCATCTTCTGGCAGACCTTGTTCCATCCCTGCACCGCTTGGCGGTAGCCCGGCCTGAGTTGGATGGCCTGCCCGAAACTCCGCTTCGCATCCTCCAGCCTGCCCGCCGCGTAGTAAAGCGCTCCGAGGTTGTTATGTATAGAAGCGTCGCTCTGGTCCAGGCTCAGCGCTTGCTCAAAGTTGGCGACCGCTTCGTCCATCCGCCCGTGTTGATAGGAAAGCACCGCCAAATCGTAGTACCCGTCGACGCGTTCAGGGTCCAGCGTAATCGCCTCGCGGAACTGCCCACGGGCCGCTTCGACATCCCCGCGCTGGGCAGCCTGCGCGGCCTGCCTCATGATGGTCTCGTACCGGTTCATCTCGCTTCTCCCCACTCCTCACTCATCCCAACCGAGGTCACGGCCAAGGAACCGGGAGAGTCGGCGATTGTGCGGCTCGAAGTAGCCGAACAGCTCTCGTCTCAGCGCAGCGTCCATGTCGGGGTAACGGGCCTTATTGTACTTAAGGTACGTGTCCGGAGTCCAACGGGGCAAACCGAGGAAATCCAACACCGTTTCCAGGGTCGATGCAGGATCGGCATAGAAGTCCTCGCTCCTCAACACCAGCACCTGCTCCTTGGCGAACGTTTTTGCCCAGGCCTTCAGTTGATCGACGTACACGCCACGCGCCTTGTAGGAGAAGTGTTGGTGATTGAAGCTGAAACAGCCCTGATCGGCCAGCATCTTGGCGGCCTCGCCGGCCAGCCGGCGCTCTTCCTGGGCGATCGCCTCCCCAAACGACAACGTTTCAACGCCCATTCTGACTTCGTGGTGGTAATGAGAGTATGCGCGGTCAACAGGGTTCCTCAACAAAACGATCAGCTTGATCCCCGGCAGGACATCTCGTATCCGTTGCGGAGCCAGGGGGTGGAAGATGTAGTACGGCGTTGCCTCCCCCGTCACGGTCTCGGCCACAAACCGTCCGTCCGAGTTGCTTCCATTGGTCGAAAACGTCGGGAAGAATGCCCGATACCAGGCAAGCCCGCGCCCAAAGTTCTTGTCGAAAAAGTGGACCTCCTTGCAGAGCGCCGGCGCGATTCTGGGGTGTTGAGCCAGGTAGTTGTAGAGCGAGGTCGTCCCGCATCTTTGGCCGCCGATGATGACGAAGGCAGGCAGGCGGGTCTGACCGGTCATGGCCCCGTACTGCACGAAATACGGCACCGCCTTGTCCCATTCCTCAAGCTGCTGGTAGAGCCGGCCGATGTGACGATAGGTCTCCGCGCGGTCCGGGCGCAAGGCGATAGCCTCATGGCACTGTTGCACCGCTACCTGGAGCCTGCCGGCGGCTGTGGAGCGCGCGGCCTGTTCCATCATGTGCGCATAGCGACTCTTGGTCGGTTTACGGTGGGTGCCCTGTGTGCCGGCGAGAACCTGTTCCGCGCACGCCTCGAAGGAATGCGAGAGGGCCACCCGTCGCCCTTTCTCCATCAACGCTTTGCGCTCCCCCGGGTTGGCGATGTAATGGTCGAGCAAGGCTCTCAAATGCGCTGGTGATTCGTATTGCGGCACGGCGTCACCGAAGATCTCATCAATGCCCGGGTTCTTATCCGAAATAACGAACCCCCCACTGGCCAGGACATCCAAGAGGCGTGGGTTTATGAATCCATGGCCCCGCATGTCATCATGGTGATCGTTCAGAGAGATGAGGGACGAAGCATACAACTGTGGGAGCGCCTGGTTATCAAAATACAGGCCGCCGAAGTTCTTCGGCGGCAAGATTTCGTTCCAGCCTTCGCCCCAGACTTTGAGTTTGTAGGGAAACGCTTGCAGATCGCCCAGGTCCCGTATGATTTGCCGGCCGGCGTGCCCCTTCGCGTTGCCGACGAACACAATATCGTGTTCGATCTTGGCTTGCACCGGCTGCTTTGCCGTAGCCCCGATCAACAGATCCACGTCAAGACCCCAACGACGAATCTGCTCGGCGAAAGGCGGCGAGAGACAGAATATCTTGTCGTACCCCTGGAGCAATTCGGCGGTAACCCAATCGGGGTGGCTGTGGATCCAGATCACGTTGAACGTGTGGAGCGGCAGGCCGTTCAAGGGAGCGCCAAAAAGGTGTACGATCACGTCCGGGTCACGGTCCGTCATGTCGTGGCCAATCGTCTGAAATGCTTTTTCTAACTCGCGCTTGAACCAGTGGTCGCCCCAGCGTAGCTTCCGCCTGGCGTCCGCCTCGATGTCAGAAAACGCCACGACATGGATGCGCAGGCGGCCTTTGCCGGCAAGCTCGTCGCGCTTTGTCCGCCGAAGGGCCTGGCAGGCTTTCTCAAACTTGGGCTGGATTTCCAGGCAGCGAGCAAACGCCGTTTTCGCCTCAACGAATCTCTCTTGCCTCTGGCAGAGCTTCCCCAAGCCGTAGACTGCCTCCAGGTATCGTGGGTCTATCGCCACGGCTCGCCGGAAGGCGTCCTCGGCTTTGACCAACTTGCCCTGACCGAAGTACAGCACCGCCAGATTGTTGAACACCGTTGCATCGTGAGGAGCAATCGCGGCCACTCTCTCAAAGGACGACAGGGCCTCCTCTGTGTGACCTTGCCGGTGGTGGAGCACAGCCAGCCCGTAGAGGGCATCTACCGCATCGGGGGCTTCCTCGATGGCCTCGTTGTAGGCGAGCACCGCCTGCTCCACGTGCCCGACCCGAGCCAATTCGTTGGCCTGTCTGACAATCTCCTCGTATCTGGACATCTCGTGGTTTCTTTCCTGGAACCGGACGAAGGTAGCTTTGAGAATGTGTGTCGTGTGTGATGTGTTGCGTGATCGATTCGCCGATTCTCGTCGTGCGCGGTGCGCGCCACCGCCCACGACGATCGCCGGCTAGGTATAACCCAGCTCCTTCAGCAGCGGCGAATCGTCGGCCAGGCCGCGCGCCCAAGAAAACCCGTTTTGCCGGTGGCGATGGGCGCGCGACGGATCGATGACCGAAACGACATCCCGCAGAGAATCTCGAACCGGAATGCTCAACGCTCGAACGATCTTTTTCATCTCCTCTTCGGGATCGGATAGCAACCGTTCGTACTGGACGGAATAGTGCGACTTGAAGAGAGGCAGAGCTTCTTGTATCCGCCTGACATATCCTTCCCACAGCCTGACATCAATGCAGAAGCGCCGCATCATCTCATATTCATCGAACGGACTCGATCCATTCTCGCGCTTTATTTCCCGCGTCAGCAAGCTCAGTGCGGCATCCCGCCCATCGCGGTAGATGTGCAGCACCGTCGCGTTCGGGAACACTCGCTGCCACGCAGGGAGCAGCAACGAATTGCGCGGGTCCTTCCAGCCCCACGCGGGCGGAGGATTCGTGGAGATCTGTGCGGCGACCGGCCCCCAAAAACCGGCAACCATCTGCTGGTTCAGCCGCTGCGCCATCATCGCCGGCAGCCACTGGTACTGGCTATGCAGTTTTTCTGTCGGCGGCAAGTAATCAAGACAGCGCCAACTACAGCCGAGGGGGTCCAGCGCATCGCGGTTCAAACTCTGGAACAGAATCGCTTCGCCGTTCATCGACTGGCGGACGCCCATGAACACGCCGCATCGCTCCAGGAGGCGCGCCAGCAGCGTCGTCCCGGATCTGTGCATCCCGACCACGATTAGTGGTGGGTGCGAGTGGATGAAGTCTGTCAAACCTTGCGCGTCAGTTGCACCCATGCTCACTTCAACTCCTAGCGCCCGCAGCGCTTTCTGTGCTTTTTCGTGTCTCGGTTCCCAGCGCAGACAGGTGTGCAGGGCCTCGGCGGCCTCCTCGTCGCGCCCGTGCTGGAGCAGAACCTTGGCCAGGCCGTACCATGCGCCGGCGTAGCGCGCGTTCTGGGCGAGCGCCTGTCGGAAGGCATCTTCTGCCCGCACCCATTCGCTTTGGCTGAAATAAACAACCCCCAAGTTGTTCCACGTCGTGGCATCTTGGGGGTGGAGTTCGACCACCTTCTGGAATTGCGCAATGGCTTCGGCGAATCGCCCCTGGCAGTGGTACAACAAGGCCAACTCACGATGCGCTTCGGGTCGCTGTGGATCGGCGGCTATCGCCTCGCTATAGGACGCAACTGCCTCGACCGTGTCCCCCGTACTGGCCAACTGGGCGGCCCGATCCATCACTTCGTGGTATGAACGTGATGTGTTGCTTTGCATCTCTCTGCCCCCTGTCCTCTTTGACTAGTACAGACGAGAATCTGCCAAAATCAGTGGCCTCAGGCGGGATCTGGCGATCCCTGAAGTGCACCCCCGAGCCAATAACCACCGAAGGATTTCCGCCGAGCTGTTACTAGCCCCCTCCGGTTTGCGGACAACCCGGCAATGTGCTACACTTTGTGTAGACCCGTCTGTAGCAATCAGGAGAAATCCATTATGTATGCTTCCAAAGTCGCAATGGTAAAGATCACCCCTGATGGCAAGATTCCTCTGCCCAACGAGTGGCGCGATACGCATCACGCATCATGTTCCACGCACCACGCAGACTGCTCTACTCATCAATCGTCAGGCTGACCGGCTTGTGCAGCGGACGGGGCAGATCGGCGATGGCCTCTGCGATGTGGGTCTGATTGGGGTCAAGGGCCAGCGACTTCTCCCACGCTGCACGAGCCGCCTCATGGTCTCCTTGCTGCAGATGGCAGTATCCGATGGCATTGAAGATCAGCGCGTCCTCGCTGTCATCCGTAGCGTCGCCCCACTGGCTCGCCTGCTCCCGTTTCTTGGCCAGAACGCGCAGACATTCCTGGAAGGCCGTGACGGCGTTCTCGGTCTGGTTCAGATCGAAATATGCCTGGCCCATCTCGAAGATGGCTTCCGAAAAGTCTGGGGCGATCTTGACCGCGCGCGCGAGGAAGGAGAGGGCCTCTTCGCCCATGTTCAGGAAGCGAGCGCACCGCCCAAGGTGGAGGAACGCTTCCTCGTTTTGCTCGTCGGCGACCACGGCATCCCGCAGGTGGGTCATGGCCACGCGGTACTGCCCTTGGCCTTCGAACAGCAGGCCGGTCGTGAAATGGACAGCCGGCGGCACGTCAGGGTTATGCTCAAGCAGGCCCAGGAGCACCTTGATGGCGTCCTCCTGCTTCCCCTGCCCCAACAGTACGTTGCTCAGGCCCACGGCGGCGTCCAGTGAGCCAGGGGCGAGGCGTAGGGCCTCGCCAAACAGCACCGCGGCGTCGTCGGGGGCATCCGTGGCCAGCATGCAGTTCCCCATGCGGGCCAAAACCTCAGCGTCATCCGGCCGGGCCTGGAGCACCTCCTTATAAAAGGAGAGTGCCCGGCCAAAGCGGCCCGTTTCGTGGTAGAGGGATGCCAGATTGAAATGAGCATCCAGCAGATCGAATTCGGACTGTAGGGCCTGCATGAAACTTCGTTCAGCCTCTTCCATCCGGCCATGTCGAAAGTAGTACACGCCCATCTGGTTGTGCCCGGCGGCATGGGCCGGTTCCAAGTCGAGCGCTGCTTTCAGGTACGGGTATCCGGCCTCCATGTTGCCGGCCGCAAAGAAATACTCACTCAGGTTCCAGTTTGCTTCGAACGAGTCGGGAGACTCGGTCACCTCGACCAACAAAGAGTCCGGTTTGGCTTGACTGTTTGACATAGACCCCCTCATCTCCGTAACACGTACCCCTTGTTGCGTGTTCCGTGTCGCGTAAGGATCATTCGGTAAACTCACTCTCCCAACACTCACGCAATCACGCATCACGGGTTACGCACCACGCATTACGCGTCACGCTCTCAGTATGCCACAAAGGTGACCAGGTGTCAGTAAAGCTCCCGTGAAAGTGGCGTAAAGTTGACGTAAACGCCACGCTTCCCACAGATACCACAGGCGGAAAATGGCGACAGGGGGTAGGGGATGTGGGATAGGGGATGTGCGATAACCACATCCCACATCGTGCTGAGGCGCCGCGCCGCAACATAGCTAGGATGCCAGTGTGCTCATCCCGAAATGGATGGAATCGAGGTGAAAGACTTGTTATCTTCGCGCAGGGCCAGGTCCACCCGAATGTCTCCGAACTGAGTACTTAAGGGGACTACCAGGCGCTCAATATCCAGCGTGGAGAGTTGGGCTCCCTGTCCGATGATCAGCATAGGTACAGAGATGTTCGACTGGAAGCCCGCCGCTCCCAGTTTGGTGCTGGCGACCCCGGTAATTACGTTGCCCAGTTCCGCTATCCCGCTCTGGGCCATCTCATCGAAGGTCACGCACTCCTGCCCCATCATCTGGGTGACCAGGTTGCGGGCTGTGGCATACGACATGCTGTAGATGACGGTGCCCTGCACCTGCCCGATCAGGTTGATCAGCGCTGCCACTTCGTCGGTGACGATGGAGCCGCGTTCGAGAGTGAGGTTTCCGCGAGCCACGAGAGCACCGGTTTCCTTTTCCAGCACTTCGCTTGCCGCAATCAGGAAGGGGTTCAAGAACTTTACATTCATCTTACTTTACCCCTCCCTCGTTTTCGCGCAAGGCCAGTTGGATTTCTAGTGTGCCAAATTGTGTGGCCAGTGGAATGACCAATCGTTGGAAATCGAGGGTTGAGACCAGTAAACCTTTCCCGACAACCAGCGTGGGGGGGGATAGATTGGCCGTAAAACCGCCTGCCGAAAGTTTAGTGCTCGCACGACCCGTAATCACGTTGCCCAGTTCGCCAATTCCACTTTGTGCCAGATCGTCGAATTCGGTGAATTCTTGCCCCATCATCTGGGAAACGAGGGCCAGAGCCATATTTGTCGGCATGCCATACAGCACCATGCCCTGCACCTCGCCTACGATGCTCAACATTGTAGTAACCTCACTGGTAGTGTAGGCAGAACGCTGCAAACTGATTTCGCCTCGTTGCGCTGTGGCACTGACCTCCTGTTCCAGCACTTCAACTGCAGCAGAAATGAACGGATTCAGAAGCTCAACATTCATACTACCATCACCTTCCTTCACTCATGAACTCTTCGGCCCAGCTTACGGCGTGATATTCTTCGGTCATCAGAGTCTCCATATCTGCCGGCGCCCACCCGATGGCCTCCAGTGCAGCCACGTCCAACCGGTAGTCCAGGCCGTCAATGCCCAGGCCCAAGCCGGCCATTAACGCCGCCGCATCGGCGACATGCACTGCCGCGGCCACCAGCTTGCCGTCGGCCGACGCCCTGGATGGATCATGGTGATAGGCGATCGCTTCGACCAGGTCATCTGGCAGATTCCAGCGCCGACCCACCTCTGCGCCGAGTTGGGCATGATCCATACCGAGCAAGTCCGACTCGATCTCGTCAAAAGACGGCCCATCCTGACCACCGTTGTTCTGCTCGGGGAGGTCACAGAAGTCCGTCTGCTGCACAAACGTATCGAAGACCAGTTTTCCGACATCGTGCAACAGCCCCGCGACGTAGGCCTGGTCCTGCAAATCCCTGTGGTTCTGGGCCATGACCAGGCGGGCCCCCGATGCCACGGCGATGGAATGCCTCCACAGCTCGCCCCGGATCATCGCGTAGCCGCGCAGCGGGCGGCCCAGCAGGTTGGTTGTGGATGTTGCCAAGACTAGCTGCCGCAGCGTGCTCATGCCAAGGCGCATCATTGCTTGCTCCGCCGTGTGCACCTTGGATATGCCCCCGTAGAACGGGGAGTTAGCCCAGGTCAGCACGCGGCCCAACAAGGCCTCATCCAGCCTCAGCACTTGGGCCAACTGCGTCATCGTTGAGTCAGGATCCTCGATCAGGTGCAGGATCTTCATGGCGGCCTGCGGCAACGGTGGCAGGTCCTGCACCGAATCCAATAGTTGTTGCAAGTCAACCTTGCGATCTGTCATGACGCACTTCCATTCTTGGTATCATCTCAATAGCTTGGGGAACGCCCCCCGGCCCCGCCCCCTAACCCCTCAAAGTTGGGGGATTGGGGGGGCTTGACGTCCTGCTCATCCCGTAATATTGAGAGGGTACCATTCTTGCGATAAAACGAAATCCCGGCGCCAGAAAACCCGATCGCCCGCGCCTTGGTTACGATTTCGGTGCCGCCGACAAACAGCACCCCACCCGGTGTCAGCGCATCGTAGAATCGACGATACAGCAGGTCCTTCGTTTCGTCAGTGAAATAGATAACCACATTGCGACAGACTATCAGATCGAACCTGCCTGTGACCGTGTCTTCCAAGAGATTGAAGTACCGAAAGCGCACCATGCGCCGGATGGAATCCGCAACTCGGTACTCGCTCCCCTCTCTGGTGAAGTACTTCTTCAGCAGAGCGGGATGGACTGTCTTTACATCGTCATGGCTGTAGGGACCACCGGCTTGTGACTTTTCCAAGTTCCGGCGGTCGATGTCCGTGCCCAAAATGCGGTGGGGCCGGCCAGGCGCATCCTCCTGCAGCAGCATCGCGATTGTGTAAGGCTCGCCACCGTGAGAGGACCCGGCGCTCCAGACAGACAGGAAACGGCGGTCGCGCAGCAGCGCCGGCAGAATGTTCGCCCGCAATTGTTTGAACTTCTCCGGATCGCGAAAGAAGGAAGAGACGTTGATCGTGATGAAATCCTTGAACTGCTGAAGGACGTCTTCATCCTTTTCCATGACGCGCAGATACTCAAACCAAGAGCGGTAGCCGCTCTGTCGGAGCAAGCTGCCCAGCCGGCGGCGCATCTGTTTACTTTTGTAGCTGCGCAGGTCAATTCCCGTAAGGGCCAACGCTCTGCGCTGCACCAGCACGTATTCTCGATCTTCCATACTGTTCCTGTACCCCTGCAATGACTAGACGGACGATTTCCGTAGCGATTCCTGGAAGCGGGACCACCAGGTCGGCAGCGCCAGATTCCACGACACTCTTGGGCATGCCGTATACCACGCAGGTCGATTCGTCTTCGGCAATCACCTTCCCCCCGTTCCCCTTGATGGCCAACGCCCCCTGCGTTCCATCTCGCCCCATACCGGTTAGGACAACGGCTACCACGCGTGATCCGTACGCCTTGACCGCTGATTCCATCGTCACATCCACCGAGGGGCGCACGCCGTTCACCGTCGGGCCCTCATCTAACGCGACCCTCCCCCCACGCTCTACGAGCAGATGATACCCTCCCGGGGCCACCAGGGCTTGGCCGACGTGAAGAGAATCGTCTCCGTTCGCCTCCTTGACCTGCAAAGGGGAGGCGTGATCCAGCCTGTTGGCCAACGACTGCGTAAAACCGGCGGGCATGTGCTGTACCACCAACACAGCGGCAGGCAAATCCGCCGGCAGGGAAGGAACAACCTGATACAGAGCCCTCGGCCCACCCGTCGAAGTCCCGAGGATAAGCAGGAGATCCCGGCGACCCAGAGGAGATAGCCTGACTCGAGATGGTGGTGCTGCGGGACGCGTCGACATGGCGAGCGCCTTCGGCAACACGCGACTGGCCGCGGCGGCCTTGATCTTAGCGATCAACTCCTCCATCACCCGCCCGACCGTGACCGCAAGGGTAGGTTTGGTGACGAAGTCAACGGCTCCAAGACTGAGCGCCCGTACAGTCGCGTCTGCCCCTTTGGCCGTCAGGCTGCTCAGCATGACCACCGGCGTTGGTTGTTCCTTCATCAGGCACTCCAATGTGGCCAGGCCGTCGAGATTGGGCATCTCCACGTCCAGGGTTACCACATCGGGGCGCAACGTTTGGGCCTGTTGCAAGGCTTCCAGCCCATCCCTCGCCTGTCCAACAACCTTGATCTGTGGGTCTTCCCCCAGGTGTTTGCTGACAGTATGACGGATGAAAGCGGAATCATCAACGACCAAAACCCGTATAGGTTTCGACATCAGAGTCACCTCTTGTCAGTGACCTGTGATCGGTCATCAGTTATCGGTGGTCAGCGGTCAGTGTGACTGAACACTGCTTACTGACTACCGAATACTGATCACTGATCGATCACCCGATCATTTTCTGCACAGCTGCGAGTACCCGGTCCTGCTCGAACGGCTTGACAACGAAGTCCCGGGCTCCCGCCTTGATGGCCTCCATGACGACGGACTGCTGACCGAGAGCCGTAAGCATGGTCACGCGAGCATGGGGATCAAGACGCTTGATCTCGCGCAGGGCCTCCAGCCCGTCCATTTCTGGCATCGTGATGTCCAGTAGCACGCCATCCGGCTGCTCCTCTTTGTACCGCTCGACCGCCTCCCGGCCGTTCTCGGCCTCCACCACGTCATAGCCGTTCGCCGTGAGCAACTTAGTACAGCGCATGCGCATGAACTGGGCATCATCTACAACTAATACTTTCGCCATATTTCGATATCCTCCTTGGAAAAACGAATGAGCGAATGGGCGAATGACACATGATGTGTGCTGTCCACATCCCATATCCCCCATCCCCCATCCCCCATCCCCCATATCCCCCATCCCATGCTCCCCATCTCCTGTCTCCCTACTCTATTCACAACGGTTTCTCCTCTTTGCCCAAAGAACGGACCATCACTCGCCCGTCGGCCACAAACAGTTTTATCGTGCGGCCGGCATTACCTCCCGTGTCTTCCGCCCGGAGGCGCAGGCGTTGCTTCCTCAGCGTTTTGTGCGCCTGCTCCACATTCTTTGCCCCGATATTGAACACGTTGTTGAAGCCCGGTGCGACCAGCATCTGGGCCCCGCCGACGATCCGGCAGACCAGGCGAGAACGGACGGCACCCATCTTCTCCACCTCTTCCAGCATGGCGGGGATACCTGTGTCGACATACTTTGTCTTGTTTGCGTCGCCGTTCCTGAATGCCGGCAACATGGCGTGCAACAAGGCAGCCACCTTGGCCTGCGGATCAAACAAGGCAACCCCTACACACGATCCCAACCCATAGGCCACCAGCACCGTGTCCGGCCGGTTGGATAATGCTAATTCACCTAGACCTACGGCTATCGTGTGTTCACCCATGCTGTGACGAGCCTCTCATCTGTTCCTGCAGCGGAAGCAGGTCCGGAACTACCCAGAAGAAGGCCTTGACCTCGCGGTCCAGGCAGGAAAAGACAGTGTCCAGCAGCATAATGTCCGGCTCCGCGCCGCCGGCGGCGATCAGGATGATGTTCAGCACGGCGCCCAGCATGTCCACCATTACCGCCGGCGGCGAGGGGCGCGTATCGAAGCCGGTGGCCGCGGCGACAGAGTTCAGAAAGTACGAAGCGGTGAGGTTCCCCAGCTCCGCCAAAGCCGATCTTTCCAGGCTCCCCAGTTCTGTCGTCGTTCCCTCCGGCTCTCCCAGCAACATGTCTACCAAGAGCAATGCATCGGCGATGGGCAGAATGAGCATCACGTGGCCGGGCATGTCCCCCTGGGCAATCAGATAGATGCCGACCACCAGCTCTTCTGGTCCTCCAACCCGGTCTACGACCTTGGGCACCGGCACAAGCCCCACATTGGTGGTGACAATGTCAATATCCTGCCCCAACATGCCGGACAACCCCTTGGCCACGTGAGCCATGCCCTGCGTGGCCAGATCCTTCAAGACAACAGCCACCGTATTATCTAACTGTACCATTATTCTTGCTCCAGAAGATTGTGCCCCTGCCCCGTTTTTGGAAACGTGCCGCGTGTTGCGTTCCCACGTCCGGCACTCTGCGCTCCACGCTACCCACGAGCCATACTGTTCTCGCGTATGGCGGTTTTCACCACACTGGGCACGTCAACGATCAGCGCAATACTCCCGTCTCCGAGTATTCCGCCCCCGGACAAACCGCGAATATCGCCGATCAGATCGCCCAGCGATTTGATCACGATCTCTTGCTGCCCCACCAGAGCGTCCACCACGAAGCCGACCTCTGTTTCGCCCCATCGTACGGACACGATGAACATCTTTTTCTGATGGTGCCCATTCCTGGCGAACCTAAAGAAATCGCAAAGCCGTAGGAGCGGCAAAACGTGTCCTCGCAGTTGAATGGTTTCGCGACCTCGCACCGTCTTGATCTCGCTCCGCTTGATGCGCAACGTCTCTACGACAGAGACAAGCGGGATGGCATACGTTTTCTTGGCCAGGGAAACCAACAGGCTGGGGATGATGGCCAGCGTTAGCGGCATGCGCACCTCAAATTTCGTTCCCTTGCCCAGTGCCGTGCTTACGCTGACGGACCCGTTCAAACGCTCGATGTTGGTGCGCACCACGTCCATCCCCACACCGCGACCCGACACGTCGGTGACCTTCTCGGCCGTAGAAACTCCCGCCCCAAAGATCAGGTCCAGCGCCTCTCGCTCGCTCATCTTGGCCGCAGCTTCGGCTGAGATCTCCCCTTTCTTCACCGCAGCGGCCTTCACCTTCTCCGTGTCGATACCGCCTCCGTCATCCTCCACCGTGATCACGATCTGGTTTTCCTCGTGCCTCGCCGAAAGGGTAACGTGCCCCGTTTCCGGTTTTCCGGCTGCCCGGCGGTCCTCAACCGACTCAATGCCATGATCAACAGCGTTCCGGATCAGGTGCATGAGCGGGTCGCCGATCTCCTCTGTCACGGACCGATCCAACTCGGTGTCTTTCCCAACAATCTCGAGGTCTATCTTCTTGTTCGCTTTTCGGGCGAGGTCCCGGACGACGCGGGGGAGCTTGTTGAACACGCTCTCAATCGGTACCATGCGTACCCGCATGACTTCTTCTTGCAGTTCATCTGTTATGCGGGCCACGTGCGTCACCGCTTCGCTCAACTTGGCAACCCGTTCGTCATCCCCGTACTCCGCTTCCAGGTCAGCACGGAGCTGATACAATCGCGTGCGATCGGTGACCAACTCACCGACCAGAGTCATTAGCACGTCCAGCCGTTCTACGCTGGTACGAATCGTCTTGGTAACATGAATCGCGTTTTTCTGTGCCGCCAGTCGAAGCAGTTCCTCTTTCGGTTTTCCCCGCGCTTCAGGGCCCAGATCGGCAACCCGGCGGTTATTCTCCACGCCCCCAACCAGTGGGCCGACGTTTATCTCTCGTTCGTCGGCTGACTCGAGCACACCCTGTGCAGCTTGCGGGATCTCCGGTGGAGCCGGCGTGGGCGGCAACGTGGAGAGCGCTCCGTCCGGTGGTGAGGAACCTGTGGCCTCATCCGCTTTCCTCGATGACTCCCGTCCCGCGGAAGCAGTCACCGGCGGGCC
Source organism: uncultured Ardenticatenales bacterium (assembly GCA_964508275.1). Classification (GTDB taxonomy): domain Bacteria; phylum Chloroflexota; class Anaerolineae; order Ardenticatenales; family JAADHH01; genus CAZDTE01. The sequence continues at coordinate 1,246 of CAZDTE010000024.1, read as the reverse complement.
ATACGGCTTGGCCCGCACCTCGAGAATCTCCATGATGTCGTCGATTATGCACAGTATGGTCGGCTGATCCTTGGTCGTGGCCAACATAATCTCGAGTTTCTCGGCCACGTTGCCCGCTTCGATCTCCGGCATAGAGGGCCGGGAAGCAATTACGTCTCCAATCGCGCTCAGATCCATGATCACCAGCATGGCCCTAGCCGCCGGCGCAATACTGTCGGGCGCGATTCGCACCAGCAGGTGATAGGGTGACAACCCTTCTGCCTGCCGTGCTTCCAGCCGGGTCACTTCGTCATCCGTGAGAGGCCAGCCATCCTCGCCACCCGTTTCCTGGCCGTCTTCAGCAGCGACAGGCCCGGCCCTGCCCAACTCCTCCAGCGTGGCGACGACGCCGGCCACGTCCACATCGCTTTCCTCCAGCGTGACGACCTCTTCCTTCAGAACCTTCAGCACGTCGAGCCCTTCGAGCAAGGCATCAATAAGCGATGGGGTGGGCGCCAGTGTGCCCTTGCGGAATCCATCCAAGACATTCTCCATCGCGTGCGTGAGATCGGCCATGCGATGGTGTACGATCATGCCGGCGGCCCCTTTCAGGGTGTGTGCGGCACGAAAGATCTCCTGCAGCAACTCCTCGTTGTCGCCCTCCCGCTCCAGACGAACCAAGTCCTCGTCCAGCGCCTGAAGATGCTCATCAGCTTCCTGGATAAAGAAATCTACCTCGTCTGGTTCCAGGTCAAATTGTAGCGCCATCTACACTGTTCTCCTTCCCAACATATGCCACGGATACAACAGATGACACATTTCTTGTCAACCCATTCTACCATATTCTCTTGAGCATGTCCATAAAACTTGCGTAAGTGTCTGGCGAAGCTGTGCCTCAAACCGACAAGTTTGACGGGACACAGATTTGCACAGATCAAAGAAGGCTTTATCTGTGTTCATCTGCGGCAATCTGTGTCCAGAATCTTGACTCGTTTGTAAAGAAATTCGGGCGTCAAGGATTTCACGCTGGAGCGGACCCCCTCCCCTGCGGGTTAGGGAACTACAAGAGAATAGTTCTCCCAAACAGATTCTAGATGCAGACCACAATACTTCGCAAAAGCAATCTACAAGGAGTTCCTTGGGCTTTTCCACCTCATTTGAAGACATTTCGCGAATTCTAACAGTCTTCGTGATATCTTTCTGGAAGGTTTATTTCGTATCATCTCAATAATCTGGGGCGTCTTGGTCCGGCCTTGCTTTTTTCTGC
>CAZDTE010000023.1:8254-31019 GCA_964508275.1 uncultured Ardenticatenales bacterium | reverse complement strand
CGGCCACCCACACAAGTGAAATGCGCTCCTGGCCGGGTTCGGCGCCGTCGCGCTGTTGCAACCGCACCTGCACAGAGAGCACGCCTTCCAGCCCGCCCAGGAAAACGAGCACCCACAGCCAGCCGGCCACCGCCCCCCAGCGGCCGGTAGCGGCGTAGAATGCGCCGGGTGCGCCCAGGCTGAGTCCAGCCACTGCCAGCACCTGCACCCAGAAAGCTCTCTCTTTCCGACGCGCAAGCAAGCCCAGGTAGAGCAGCATCAGCCCGCCGCCCGGCACGGCCAGGAACAGCAGCCCACTGCGTCCCTGCCACAGCAAAGGAATCAGCAGAACAGCGGCCAGCAACAGGTATGCCGCAGCCCAGCTGAGGGCAAGATGGGCATCCTTTGCCTTCCGCCAACCGAAGCGCGTACGCACATAGAGACCCAACGGCTGTCGAGCCATGAACAGCGCCAGGCCGCCGACCAGGAAAGCCCAGAGCAGCCCGTTCCACTCGCCGGCGACGGCTGCCCCCACGAAACAGGGCACAAGGAAGAGCGGCCACGAACCGTGCTCCTGCGGCAAAGCCAGATACTTCCGCAGCCAGCCCCGTGATTTTGGATTGGTTGTGTTCATGATTCTGTGTTACGTGGTGCGTGGTGCGTATTGCGTATTCCGTTGGTACGTTAGCAGCGCGTTGGAACGTTGGCACGTTAGTACGTTTCGCGTGTTGCGTGTTGCGTGTTGCGTGTTTTGCTCATTCGCCCGACGCTCGACGCTCCCCGCTCCACGTTTCATTCGCCGATTCGCAGATTCGCCCATTCGTTCATTCCCCCCGTTCCCCACGCTCTTCCCGCCAACGCCTGCACCAACCCGTCGACCGTGTACGTATCCGCCACCACGTCTACGTGCAGGCCGCACTCACGTGCCGTCTGGGCGGTGATGGGACCAATGCAGGCGACCGTTACGCCCTCCAGCAACCGGTGGGCATCTGTGCCGATCCGCTGCAAGAAGAAACGGACGGTGGATGAGCTGGTAAAGGTAACGGCATCTATCTCGCCTTCCTCCAGCAGGGCACGTACGTCGCGCCCCCCCCGGCCGGGCCGGGTGCGGTAGGACGCGATCTCGTCTACGGTTGCGCCGGCCTCACGCAAGAGCCGGGCCAATGCCTCACGGGCTAGTTCGGCGCGAGGGAGCAGGAATCGCCGGCCACGCACATCGACCAGGCCGGCGGCGATCTCCTCGGACACGTACTTCGTGGGCACGAAGTCGGCGGTGATTCCGTGTGCCCCCAACGCCTGTGCCGTGGAAGGCCCAATCGCCGCTACTTGTGTGCTGGCCAGTGAGCGGCCATCCTTCCCCAGGGCGTCGAGCCGCTCCCAGAACATGCGCACACCGTTCACGCTGGTGAAGACGAGCCAGTCGTAACGGTCGAGGGTGGCTATGGCTTCGTCCAGCGGCGTGCAGTCCTCCGGGGGGACGATGGCGATGGCCGGGAACTCGATCGGCTCCGCGCCCTGTTCTGCCAGCAGGGCGGACATCTTTCGAGCCTGTTCGCGAGATCGTGTGACGATGACTCGCTTGCCTTGCAGGGGACGCTTTGGATGCTGCGCCCGATCCGATTGCGTAGTCATGGATCGTTTCACCCCGCCAGCAAGGCCTCGGCACCCCGGTGACGGGCTTGCTCGGCTAGTTCTAGGCCCAGGGCCTCGGCTTCCTCAACCGTTGCAGAGTGGCGGACGCGAATCACCTCCCGACCATCGTCGGCCGCGACGAGGCCCGACAACCGCAGCGTGTGATTGTGTTTCTCGGCGTAGGCAGCCACTGGCACCTGGCAACCTCCGCCCAGGCCGGCCAGAAACGCTCGCTCCGCTGTTACGCAGGCCGTCGTCTCGGCATGGTGCAGGGGGTTGAGCAAGGTACACATCCAGGCGTCGTCGGCCCGGCACTCAATCGCCAGCGCCCCCTGGCCGGGCGCCGGCAACATGACGGCGGTCGGGATCGCCTCGGTGATGGCATCGGTGTGGCCGAGCCGAGTCAGACCGGCATGGGCCAGCACGATCGCATCGAAAGGCTCAGCCTGGGCCTTGCGCAAGCGCGTATCCACGTTGCCGCGCAGCGGGAGAATGTTCAGGTCTGGGCGATGAGCCAGCAATTGGGCCGTCCGGCGTTTGCTGCTCGTACCCAGCGTGGCCCCAGCCGGCAGGTCGGCCAAGCCCAGCCCGTGCCGTGAGACGAGCACGTCCGAAGGGTCCGCCCTCTGCGGGATCGCGCACACGATCAGATCCGCCGGCAATGCGGTCGGCAGGTCCTTCAGGCTATGCACCGCGAGGTCAATCTCGCCTTCGCGCAACTGGCCTTCCAGCTCGGCGGTGAACAGCCCCTTGCCGCCGATTTCGGGAAGCGGCCGGTCGATGATCCGGTCGCCCCTGGTGGTGATGTGACGCAGCGCAAACTGCATCTCGGGGTACAGTTCTCGCAGCCGGCCGGCCACCCACTCCGATTGCCACAACGCCAGGGCGCTGCTTCGTGTTCCGATAACAAATGTGCGTTGCAAGTCTTAAGCTCCTGGATTACTGCGTATTTCGTGCTGCGTGTTGCGTGTTACGCCGTAAGTTTCACGTTTCATCCTTGCCCCAAGAAGTTGTGTGGTCCGGGTGACAGGGCCGCCGCACCGAAATAGGTGAGGATCACAGACACAAAGCCCACGACCAACACCCAGGCGGCCCGGCGTCCACGCCAGCCCATGCCATGACGCAGGAAGAAATAGATGACATAAATCAGCCAGGTCAGCAGCGCCAGGTTAAGCTTGGGGTCTGAAACCCAGAAGGAGCCCCATGCCTTTCTGGCCCACAAGGATCCGGCGAGAATAGCCAGTGACATCAACGGGAAGCCGATGGCTGCCAGGTTGTGACTCAGGTTGTCCATCCTGGAAAGGGAAGGCAGGCGATAATACCAGGCCCCTGGCCGCTTCTGCCGCAGCCCTCGCTCCTGCAACAGATAGACGACGGCTGCGGCAAAGGCCAGAGACATGAATGTGTAGGCCAGGAAGAACAGCCCGGCATGCACGCCCAGCCATGGGCTACGCAACTGGGGTTCGAGTTGGCCGATGTTCTTTGGGAGCGCAGCAGCAGCGAAGTAGAGTAGGAAGATGAGTGGGACGACGAATGCCCCCACCACCTTGCGCTCCGAGTAGGTTTCCACGCCCAGGTAGGCAATGGCTAACAGGAAAGCGTATGCCGAGAGGGTCTCGAAGCGATTCGATAGCGGGAGGTGGCCAGCCTCCCACCACCGTAGGGATAGGGCCGCAGCGTGGAGCCCAATGGCCACGAGCAGCAAGCGCGTGCCCCAGCGGCGGGCCCACGAGGCACGTAGCACCAGGTACGCTTCATAGACCGTCGTGCTGGCCAGATAGAAGGGGAGTGCCAGAGAGAACAGGATGACGTTCACTGTGGTTCCTCTCCGGTCAACCCGAACAGGTCACGCAAGGTGGAGGTGTAGACGTGGCCACTGCCGTTGGTCGCCTCGGCTTTCAGTCGTACTGTGGGGCGGTGGAGTAGCTTGTTTACGATTCCTTTCGAAAGGGCCTCGACAATGTTACGCTCCCGATCCGACAGGGGGTCCATGCGGCGCAGGGCCTTCTCCACCTCGGCGCGGCGGATTTCCTCTGCCTGGTGACGCAACTCTACAATGGTCGGCGAGACGGCCAGTGAATCGAACCAGCGCATGAAGTGTGCCGTCTCTTGCGCGACAATGACTTCCACTTTTTGGGTCTCTTTGCGGCGTTGGTTGAGATTGGCGTCCATGACATCTTGCAGATTGTCAATGTCATAGAGGAACACATTATCCAACTTGCCGACGGCGGGGTCTATGTCTCTGGGGACGGCGATGTCGATAAGGAAGAGGGAGCGGTGTCTGCGGGCGCGCATCGCGGCCTTGACCATGCCCTCGTCAATGATCGGTTCACGGGCGGCGGTGGAGCTGATTACGATGTCAGAATGTTTCAACCCTTCGCCCAGCTCGTCCAGGTGGAGGGCACAGCCGCCGAAGGGTGCAGCCATTCGCTTGGCTCGATCGAGGGAGCGGTTGACAACGGTAAGGTCACGCGCGCCCTGTTCGATCAGGGTCTTGGCGGCAAGCTGGCTCATCCTGCCGGACCCCACAAGTAGCACATGGAGTGGGGAGAGATCGCCGAAGATCTTGCTCGCTAACTCAACACCGGCGTAGCTGACAGAGACCGCGTGTTTGCTGATGGCCGTTTCCGTGCGTGCCCGTTTGCCCGCTCGCAACGCCGAGCGGCAGGCCGCAGAGAGGATCGGGCCAATCGCCCCGGTGGCCTGCGCCAACTCGAAAGACTCCTTCACCTGCCCCTTGATCTGCGGCTCTCCGATGACGAGAGAGCGGATGCCGGCTGCGACGGCACACAGGTGGGCGACGGTGTCGGCTCCATGCAGCCGATAAAGAAAAGGATGGAGTTCCGAGATTCCGACGGCGTGGCAGTCAGCCAGGAAGTGAGCGAGGTGGTCGTGCGTCCCGTCCACATCATCGGTCAGCGCATAGATTTCCACACGATTACACGTGGAGACGATGAGAGCTTCCTTGACTGGATGGGGCCCATCATGGTGGGCCCCATCGTCAGGAGCGCATGCGAGTTGCCTCAGGGCGCTGTCCTGCTGATTCGGCGAGAAAGCCAAACGTTCCCGCAGTGCTACCGGCGTGCGGTGATGATCTAGACCGATGGCTACCAAGTGCATCGTTGTTCCCCCTGCGGATGAGGGTGTGAAAAACTGCATAAAGTTACAAGAAATGGTAGCACGAAGGTAAGGGGTTGTCAAGTTTTCCGGGGAAGTTCTTTTGGGCACAAAGCAGGCCTATTCGCCATCCGGGCGAGTGAACCGGTAGCCAAACTCCCGTTCCGTGAGGATGTAGGAAGGGTTGGAGGGGTCATTCTCGATCTTCTGGCGGAGGTACCAGATGTAGCGGCGGATGTAACCGGTGGCGTCGGCGTACTCCGGGCCCCATACCTGTTCGAGCAAATAGTCGGCGGATAGGACACGCCCGGCGTTTCTTACGAGACAGCGGAGCAGCCGGAACTCCGTGGGCGTGAGGTCAATAGGCTCCCCGTTGCGCAGCACCAGATGTTCGTCCACATCCACGGTGAGGTTACCAAAGGAATAGCGATGGGCTTCTTCCGCTACCCGGCGACCCCGTTGCAGGATTGCGCCAATGCGAGCAGCCAACTCGGCAAAGCTGAACGGCTTGGTGACGTAGTCGTCTACGCCCAGGCGAAAGCCTTTGAGCTTGTCCGCCTCCTCTTCTTTGGCCGAGAGCATGATGACGGGCACATCGGAGAGTATTCTGATACGGGAGAGCGTGTCCCACCCGTCCATCCGGGGCATCATGATGTCCAAAACCACGACATCCACACGTGCTGTACGGAACAGGCGCACACCTTCGGCACCGTTCTCTGCATGACTTACGGCGTAGCCGGCCCGTTCCAGGTATTGACCTAACAGCGTAAGCAGCGCGGCATCATCGTCAATGAGCAGCACTCTGGGTGCCGCTGTATCGTTTCTCTCTGCCATGATTCTCCGCAACAGGTATGGTGAAATAGAATTGGGATCCGGCGCCGGGCACACTCTCTACCCAGATTCGGCCGTTCTGTTCTTCGACCAGTTTCTTGGTCATGTATAGGCCCAAGCCGTAGCCATACATTTCCTTGGAATCGCGATTGTCCACGCGATAGAAACGGTCGAAGATGCGAGTCAATTCGTCTTCAGGGACGCCGATGCCCCAATCGGAAACCGAAATCAGCAGATGGCTCTCCTCCTCCTCCACGTTCACCGTGATCGGGGCCCACTCAGGCGAATACTTCGCCGCATTGTCCAGCAAGTTGATGAAGATCTCGGCCAGTCGATCCTCATCAGCCCACACAAAGGGGAGCGGCCGGTCCTGCGGCAACCGGACCACGATCCGGGGGGATTTTGCTTGCAACATCATGACGACCCTTTTAAACAGCGGGAGCACTGCCACCGCCCCCAGGTGCATCGGCAACTTCCCCGCCTCAATCATGGATATGTCAAGGATATTCTCCACCAGTCGTGTCAGGCGTTGGCTTTGTTGGCTGAGGATCGTCAGCGTGTTGCGCAAGTCAGGCTCCAACCGAGTATTGAATTGGAGGATCAGCTCCAGGCCGCCATTGATGTTCGTCAGCGGCGCTCGTAGTTCGTGGGAAACCAGGGAGACGAATTCTGACTTCAGGCGATCCAGTTCTTTCAGTTCCTTGTTCTTGTCAGCCAATTCCTGGTAGGCGACTTCCAGGGTGTGTGTGCGATCTTCGACCATCCCTTCTAGCTCGACGTTCATCTGGCGCACGATGACCTCCGCCTGTTCCCGCTTACGTACCTGGGCAGAGATCCAGCGCAGGACCAGAGCCACGGTCACCGGGCCCAAAATGCCGAAGAAAAACACCTCGCCGAAGAAAGCCGGTTCCACCGGCTTGTTTTCGATGAATAGATGTTCCATGCTCTCGAACCCGACAGCGATGGCAAAAAGAAGAAAAGGCAGCAGCCACTGAGCCACTACAAGTTGAGACTGCACGTGATGGAGGTGCTCCTTGTATTCGTTGAAACCCTCGGTCTCTTGTTTGTACGTCATGCCCATACCCTCTCAAGCAAACGCGGAAAACACGCCGAAGCCGGCCGTTGCCTAACGATTATACCAGCAACTGGCCGGCAAGACAAGCCGGACGGGTTTTTCAGATCAGCGAGCGGAAGAAGTCCCGCAGTTCGGCCTGGGGGGCGATGCCGAGTTCGTCCCGCAAGTGGTGCTCCAGAGTTCGGTAGAGGCGGATCGCGCTGGCCCGATCGTTGAGGGCGAGGCACGCATTCATGCCGATCTGCACGGCGCTCTCCTGCCACGGCTCTATCGCCAGGACGTGGTGACAGGCGTCCAGTGCGACCATGAAACGCCCCACTTCCAGGTCATCTTGCGCCACGACCAGTACCATCAGGCGGTTCAGCCGCTCGCTGGGAATGGCCGCCCAGTCGGCGTAGCGATCATCGGGGAACGGGTCACCGGGGAACTGCGCCAACGCAGGGCGGTATGCGCCGGCTGCAACCAGCCGCTCAAAGGTCTCAAGATCGATCGAAGAGCCGGGAGGAAGGCGCAAAGTCACCTGGCCTTCTTCGACGGTGACGTAGCGGGAGGGAAACTTGGGTGGCAGGTCCGGCTCCAGAGCGCGGCGCAGGGCGGAGGTTGCCTGATGAAAGGGTGCCCGGATGGCAGCGGCCGTTTTTCCTGGCCAAAGCGCCTCGACGATCTGATCGAGGTGCAAGGTGTGGCCAGGGCTGACCAGCAGCAATCGAAACAACTCCCCGGCCCGCCGTCGTTTCCAGGCCGCGTTCGGGACGGCACGGCTGCCCTGCCGGACAGCAAACCGTCCCAGCGTCACGACGTGCAGCGGTGGCGGGGGCACGCGCTCCAGATGAGTCAACAGCGCGGAGGACACGGCCACTACCTGGGGGTCGGCGTCGTTCAGGGAGGTCGCGATCAGGGGGAACGTCCGGGCCCGTTCCTGTTCCACCAGGAAGACGAAGACACCATTGAGGATACGTTGCGCGGCGTCGAGCCAGATCGCCGTCGCTTCAGGTCGCTGGGTTGGCCAGAGCAGCGCGGCCAGAAGCAGGGTGGCGTGCGCCCGGCCCCGGTGTCCGGTGGCCCGGCAGACCCAACCCATCGTAGAGAGCGGGGCCTAGGCCAGGTCTTCCAGGTCGCGATCGGCGGCCAGAGCGAGATCAAACTGGCCGCGAGGTACGTACACGCCGGCCGACAGGTTGTGCAGGAAGCGGAGCAACGCCCGCCAGTAGCTCAGCCGGCGACTCAGGTCAATCGCCTGGTGATAGAAGGTCTCGGCACTACAAAGCCCCAGGATCAACAGGACGCCGGCGCGCGTCCGCGAATCAGAACCGGTGTGGGAGAGCGCTTCTTCGGCGAGCCTGCGCGCTTCTTGGTAACTGCCGGTGCGGAACCAGATGTGGGCCACGCAGACCAGCGCCGCCCCGACGGTTTCGCCTGTGCCGGAGGCCCGAGCCTCTCGCAACGCGTTCCTCGCCCAGCACAGCGCATCGCCGATCTTGCCGGCCCGCTCCAGGGCTTCGCTTTTCTCGATCAGGTCTGTGACCGTGGCGGGAGCTGACATGACGAAAGTGTACCATGCATGCACCCCCTTCGCAAGTTCCGCCCTCGCGTGGGGTGGAACTCACACATGCGGTAGTGTACCCCTTTCGGTGGCAACCTTCACCCACTTTCCGCGAATCGTATACACAACCACACTTGCCAACGTGTTGTCGTTTTTGGCAAAGTGTGGTATTATTACTGATAATGAAACGCCCGGCGGCATGGCGCATCCACGCTCAAGTGGGTCAACCCGGAGGCACCTAGAATGCGCGAGAGCAAGGCACAACCCCTTGAAACCGAGGGAGAAATGCAATACACAGCGGAAGAACGTGGTCTCTCCACGCTGTTTCCCGAATGTCCTGTGCTCCCCGTGCGGGATACGGTGGTTTTTCCCCAGACGGTCACCCCTCTTTTTGTGGGGCGGGATCGCTCTCTGCGAGCCGTCGAGGCGGCGCTGTCTCAGGACGCACCGATCATCGTCCTTGCGCAGCGCGATGCCAGTCTGCAAAACCCCGGCCCAGACGATCTGCAAGCTATCGGCACTGAAGTCACTATCGAGCGTGTCCTCCGGCTACCCGACGGCACGACCAACGTGCTGGGCCAGGGCTACCAGCGCATCAAAGTGGTGGAGTTTACGCAAACCAAGCCCTTCCTGAAGGCTCGCGTCGTGCCGATCATGGATGTTAGCGAGAATGACCTCACTGCCCAGGCCCTGATGCGCGCGGTTCTGGCCCTATTCGAAAAGTGTGTGCAGCTCGACCAGGACATGCCGGAGGACGCCTACGTTGCCGCCTTGAACGCAGACGAGCCCGGCTGGCTGGCCGACCTGATTACTTCCTTGATGGAGTTCGACATCGAAAAGCGCCAAAAGATTCTGGAAACCTCTGACACGACCACACGACTACAACACCTGAGTATCATGCTGGCGAACGAGTTGGAGCTTCTGGAACTGGAGGACCGCATACACTCGCGGGTGCAGCAGGAAGTGGACAGAACCCAGAGAGAATTCTTCCTGCGGGAGCAAATGCGTGTGATCCAGGATGAATTGGGCGAGGGCGATCCGCAGATGCGCGAATTGCAGGCGTTGGGCGAGCAGATCACAGAGGCGGGCATGCCCGACGGCGTCTGCCAAAAGGCCATGAAAGAGCTCCGGCGGCTGGAAACGATTCCACCCGCGTCTCCCGAGGGCAACATCATCCGCACCTACCTGGACTGGCTGATCGAGCTGCCGTGGACGGAGCAAACTGAAGACAACATGGACATTGCCCATGCGGCGCGAGTCCTCGAAGAGAATCACTATGGCCTGAAGAAGGCCAAGGAACGGATCGTCGAATACATCGCGGTGCGCAAGCTGGCTGCAGACAAAATGCGCAGCCCCATCCTGTGCTTCGTCGGTCCGCCGGGGACGGGGAAAACTTCGCTGGGCCGGTCCATTGCGCAGGCGTTGGGCCGCAATTTCGTACGTGTTAGCTTAGGCGGCATACGGGACGAGGCAGAAATCCGCGGTCACCGCCGCACCTACATCGGCGCGCTGCCTGGACGACTCATCCAGACCATGCGGAATGCCGGCTCTGTCAACCCGCTGTTCATGCTCGACGAAGTTGACAAAATGGGGCATGATTTCCGAGGTGATCCGAGTGCTGCACTGCTAGAAGTCTTGGACCCCGAACAGAACCACAACTTCTCCGACCACTACCTGGACGTACCGTATGATCTGTCGAAAGTGCTGTTTATCACCACGGCAAATACGCTCTACCCGATCCCGCCGGCGCTGCTGGACCGCATGGAGATCATCAAGTTCCCAGGTTACATCCAAGAAGAGAAGGTGCGCATCGCCAAACAGTTCCTGATTCCCAGGCAGATCGATGAGCACGGGATCGAAAACCACAGCATCCATTTCTCCGAAGGGGCCATCAAACGGATCATCGGTGATTACACGCTCGAAGCCGGCGTCCGAAACCTGGAGCGAGAGATCGCTCGCGTCTTTCGCAAGCTGGCGCGGAGGGTAGCGGAAGACAAATCGACTCCGAAGCACATCACCGCCGCGTCACTTAACCAATATCTTGGCCCCCCGCGCTTCTTTCATACCCTGGCCGAGGAGGAAAACGAGATCGGGGTTGCCACCGGGGTGGCGGTAACCGAAGCTGGAGGTGACTTGCTGCCCATCGAGGTGACGATCATGGAAGGCAAGGGGAGTCTCATCCTGACCGGCCATCTGGGGGAAATCATGCAGGAATCGGCCCAGGCAGCGTTGAGCTACACTAGGGCTCGCGCCAGGGCTTTGGGAATCACCGACATGGATTTTGACAAGACCGACATCCACATCCACATCCCCGAAGGAGCTGTACCCAAGGATGGACCGTCGGCGGGAGTGACCATCGCTACTGCCCTGATTTCGGCGCTCCTGCAACGTCCGGTACACCGTGAGGTGGGGATGACCGGTGAGATCACCCTGCGCGGTCGTGTACTTCCTATCGGTGGGTTGCGCCAAAAGGCGATGGCTGCCCACCGGGCTGGGTTGAAGACGTTTCTAGTTCCCACTAAGAATCGCAAGGACATGGTGGAGATTCCTCGAAAAGTCCAGCGTGAGCTGAAGTTCGTGTTCGTGGATCGCATGGACGAAGTGCTGCCCGTGGCCCTGGTAAATGGTCAGTCGCCAGCGACGGACAGCACCGTGTAAGCGGGAGCTGCGCCGCAACCGCCGGGGCGACTGCTGCTGGCGGACCTACGCTGCGGTACCGGAACGATGGACAGCGGCGACTCCGTGGCGGACGGGTCACAGTCCCCGGAGGGAGTTCACCATTTGGAGAAGCGGGCGATGATTTTCTGGCAACGCAAGGTGGGCCTGATCTTGTCCCTACTTCTGCTCACTACTCTGACCGGCTGCGTGCCCAAGAATCCCTTCGCGCGGATCAGTCCAGAAGAGTCGCCGTTGCTGGACTTCGCGCAAATCTACTCCCGCTTTAACCTCAACGTGAAGACCATCCAGCGTCTGGATACTGACGGCGACGGCGTGAGCGAGTGGGTTGTGTTCTACCGTTTCGATTTGCCGCCGTCCGAATCGGGCCGCGAACGGTTCGCCCCCATCGCCGGGCTGGTCTATGATGCGACCGATTGCCGCCCACCTTCCATCTTGCCCTACCCCCTCGATCCGGGCGACCGCAACTACCTGGGCACCGATACGGTTTCCGCCGAAGCCACCAACCTCCTCGGGGCGGACGATAGCGTGCCAGAAGTCGTTGCGCGTACGACGACCAACGGGATCGTCACGGCCCTGTCCGTCTTTCAGTGGTTTGACGTCACCCAGAACCCGTGCCAACCCCGCTACGCCGGACAGCAAGGGTATCGGCTGATGGGTACGTTCCGGGGGGACGCCGGCGTGGAGATCGGTGCGAACGGTGCGATCATTGTCAAGCAACTGGCCGCCTTCGATCGGAGCCAGTTTGCCTACCGGCGTGTGTACGTGCCCCAGGATAGGAACGGTGGTGCCGAAGGCTACATGAAAGAGGGAGGACGGGAACTGGCCGACCCGACGAGCGAGAGCATCACATTTGCGTTTGGCCCGCCGGCCTCTCCGCGTGACTCTCCCTACCCGGAGAAATCGATCCTGGCGTTCTATCTCGCGCTGGGAAAAGACAATGACGGGGCTCGCACCTTCCTGGCCATCGATGCAGATCCCTCAGTGACGCAGACTAACTTTGGCCTGGGAACGCCCCTCGATGAGGTCGACCATGTTGTCGTGAAGGGGATTGAGTACGCGCCTGACCTCGATCTGGAACAGGAGCACGAGCCGGTCCAAGTCGTGGCCCGTGTGGTGACCGTACGCAAAAATGGGGATAGCGACCCGATGCGCGAAGTGCGCTGGCTACTTAAGGGAGTGCCCATCCCGGAACGCACCGATTGCGAATGGCGACTGAGCAAATTGATCTCGACCAAACCATGGAACCCGTAGAAGCCGGCGCGATAATCGAGCAGCAGGTATTGCAGTTCCTGAAGGAAGGTCCGGGGCCGGAAGTGGATTTCCACCCGGCCACTGGCCGGGCCATACGCCTGGCAGAAACGCTGGTCGCCATGGCCAATAATCGTGGTGGCACGATCCTTGTAGGCATCTCCGGGCGCCCCCCCAAACCGACCGGGCTGCCTCATCCGAATCAGGCCATCGAAACCGCCCTGGAAGCCTCCCTGATGCCCAGCCCCCCGCTCATCATTCCTATGCCGGAGGTGGTGCAGATCGACGGCCAGTCTGTGCTGGTGGTCACCGTCCCTTCTGGGTTGCCCCATGTGTACCGCTTCCGTGGACGCTACCTCACTCGTCGGGGGCGCACCAACGAAACCATGTCCACGCAAGCCCTGCGCCAACTGCTCGTGGAACGGGCCGTCAGCAGATTCGAATCCCAGCCGGTGCCCGGTGCCAGCCTGGAAGACCTGGACGAAGTGGCAGTCCGCACCTACGCCGACTCACTGGCCGGCCTGGAGGAAGATCCCCTGGCAGTGCTGCGCAAGCGGGGCTGTCTGATCCGTGAGGATGAGCCCACGCACGCCGGCATCCTCCTCTTTGGAAAGGAGCCACAACAGTTTCTGCGCAACTCCTCGATCCTGGTTGCTCGCTACCCCGGGCGGGAGATGGGCGATCAATTCTTGCGCGAGGAGATCACCGGCTCCTTGCCGGATCAGGTCCGGCGCACCGAGGCGTTTGTGGTGGACAACATGCGGGTCGGCGCGCGGCTTGTGGGCCTGGAGCGCGAGGAACACACCGAGTACCCGCAAGCGGTCGTCCGTGAGGCAATCGTCAATGCCGTTGCTCATCGCGACTACAGCATCCGTGGTGAGGAGATCCGGCTGCTGATGTTCAGCGACCGCATCGAAGTCTACAGCCCCGGGCGCCTCCCCGGTCACGTAACCCTGCGCAACCTGCTTGATGAACGCTTTTCGCGAAACGAGGTCATTGTACAGGTCCTCTCCGACATGGGCTTCATCGAGCGCCTGGGCTACGGAATTGACCGCATGGTCCGCATGATGCGCGAAGAAGGCCTCACGAGCCCGGAATTCATTGAAACGGCGAATGGCTTCCGTGTTACTCTCTACGGGCACGGCGACCGGCTTCTGACCACCGACAAGGTCACGCGTGGTCGCTGGGCGCACCTCTTGCTCAACGAACGCCAGGAAAAAGCATTGGCCCACCTGGCCGAACGAGGGCGCGTCACGAACCGTGAATTCCAATCCCTGTGCCCAGACGTGAGCGCGGAGACGATTCGGCGAGACCTCGCCGATCTCGTGAGCAAAGGTCTTCTGCTCAAGATCGGAGAGAAGCGAGCGACGTACTACATTTTCAAGTAAGGGAAACGCTGTTTATGACGGCCGCGCGGATTCCTTGGAGGACTGGCCACCCTGGTGGATCGAGAACCGAATCGGGTATGAGCACAAACCGTTCTTCTGAACAGCGACAATGCTTTCGCGTCGGCATGGTCGCCCGCTGGCGGCCGGTGCACCGGGGCCACGCGCCGGTTCTGCGCGCGCTATGCGATCGCGCCTCCAAAGCTCTCATCGGCATCGGAAGCGCAAACAGGTATGACCTTCGTAACCCCTTCACGCTCGAGGAAACTGTTGACATGATCCGTCTGGTGCTGGGCGATCGCCAGGACTACACGCTCGTGCCGGTGCCGGACATCGACGACGGCCCACGCTGGCGGGCGATGGTCATCGAGGTGTTCGGACCGCTTGACCTCTTCGTCACCGCCAACCCGTACGTCGCCAGCCTCCTTGCCGCGGACTACCAGATCGTGCATCCGGTTGGCCTGATCCCGGAAGCAGAACGGATCGCGATCGATGGCACGATGGTGCGCAGGGAGATGGCGCGCGGCAGTGGCTGGAGGGACCTGGTGCCGAAAAAGGTGGCCGGCTATATCACGGAACGGGGACTCGACGAGCGTTTTCGCCGCCAGTTTGGCTTGCAGACGCTGGCATTGGACACGATAGTGGAAAGGACAACAACCTAATGTACTCATGGGATGAAGAGACCAAGGATTGGTATGGCAAGGGAACCTACACGTATGGTACGCGAGGCGCGACGAAACGCCTGGCGGCGGCAAGCCGGGCCAAAGCCAGTGGGCCGCGCACCTACGAGCGCAAAAGCGGACCCCACGAGAAAATCATCAACCCAAGCAAGCGCGTGCGCACCGAGTCGACCAACCCCCTCATTATTGCTGTAGACGTGACCGGCTCCATGGCCGATTGGCCGTTCGAGATCTTCGATCGCTTGCCCCTCCTCTACAACACGCTCTCCCAGTACCGGGATGATCTGGAGATCTGTTTCGCCGCCATCGGTGACGCGGTAGTCGACCAGTGGCCCTTGCAGGTCACGACCTTCGCCAGCGGCTTTGACCTTGAGCAACTTCTGGGCTCACTGTACGGCGAGGGGGGTGGCGGCGATGCCCCCGAAAGCTATGGCCTCTTTGCGCACTGGGTCAACACCCACGTCGAGATTCCGAACGCTAAGGAGCCACCGTTCTTGATCGTGTTTGGCGATGTCACCATGCACCCCAAGGTGCCCAAGAAACAGGTTCAGCACTATCTCGGCGATCGAGTGCGTCGTGATCTTGATGCCATCGCCGCCTGGCAGAAGGTCGCCAAAACCTGGAACACGTGGTTCCTGCGCCGGCCGACGGGAAAACGGGGAGACCGCATTGACCAGCAGTGGGGTAAGGCAATCGGTGAGCAAAAGGTCTTTAATATCGAAGATGAGCAAAGGGCCGTTGACTATGCCATGGGGCTGATCGCGCGGGCCTGGGGGCATTTTGGCGACTTCCAAAACAACATGCGTGCGCGGCAAGAAGAATCAACAGTGGACAAAGTGAGCAAACCGATTGAAATGGTGTGCCCGCGCTGTGGCGGCCCCATCCCGATGGATGCCGCCGGCATGTTCAAGTGCGGCTATTGCGGCATCACCCTGAAGATCTGAGCGGAGAGGTGCCGTGGAGTCTGTCGTTCGCGCCATCGTAACCGCGCCGCCGTACGCCACCTTCCTCGACGAGGTGGCCAGCCACCCTCTCGTCTGCGGGTTCCGGCTGAATACGGTGATGCCGTTGCGGAGTGGCCCCGCCGAGGCCCTGGAGCGGCTCCGGGCCTACGGAAAGCCGCTGTGGGTGGATCTGAAGGGCCGCCAGTTGCGCGTTGTCGGAGCCGCGATACCGCCCTACACGGAGGTTCGCCTGAGCCACCGCATCCGGGTCCACACACCAGTGGACGCGTTTTTCGCCGATGGGACCGAACACGCCCGCGTGGTTGCCGTCGACGGCGACCGTCTGATCCTCGGAGATGGGCCGCGCCGGCTGATCGGGCCCGGAGAATCGGTCAACATCGTGCACCCCTCACTCGAAATTGAAGGGACGCTGACCGAGACCGACCGTGCCTACCTGGCGGCGATGGCCGAGCAGGGCCTCAAGCGGGTGATGCTCTCGTACGTGGAGAGCCTCGCCGATGTCGAGGAGGTTCGCCAACTCCTGCCAGACGCCGAGCTGATGCTGAAGATCGAGACACGGCGCGGGTTGGATTTCGCCCGCGAGCACGGCTCTTCCCTGGGCCGGCTGATCGCCGCGCGTGGCGATCTGTACGTGGAGGTTCTACGCCCCCACCGCATCGTGGGCGCGCTGCGAACCATCGTGCAGGCCGACCCGGACGCCGTGGCCGCCAGCCGCATCTTCGACTCCCTCGCTCACCATCCCGTTCCGCTCAGCGCCGACATCGGCGACGTGGCGTTCCTGCTTTCCCTCGGCTACCGGACGTTCCTGCTCGGCGACGCCGTCTGCCTGCGGCGCGATTCGGTGCTGGAGGCACTCAGCTTGCTGGACGCTGTGGCAGGTGAGTTCCGATGAACGTGGCCCTCGCGCAGATCAACACCGGCGTCGGCGATCTTGAGGGCAACGTGGAGCGCTGCCTGGACGCGATCGCCGTGGCCCAGCGCGAACGCGCGGACCTGGTGGTCCTGCCGGAGATGGCGATTCCCGGATACCCGCCCCGCGACATCCTCTTCGACTCCAGCTTCGCCCAAGCCACGTCCGACGCGACGCGCGACCTCGCCCACCGTGCCCGGGGCGGCCCGCCGGTCGTGGCCGGCACCTTGATGCCCGCCGCGGAACGGCGACCGCCGAATCACCCCGGTCTCCTCAACGCGGCGGCTCTCCTGACCGGCGGGGAGGTCAACCTGCTTGCGGCCAAGCAGCTGCTGCCGGCCTACGACGTCTTCTTCGAGCCACGGTGGTTCCTGCCGGGTGCGGCCCGGCCACCGGTCACGGTCGCCGGCCGGCGTGTAGGATTCCTGGTGTGCGAGGATCTCTGGGACGAGGGGCACGATATTCACCCCGCTTCCGAACTCCTCGACGCAGGGGCGGAGCTGTTAATCTGCATTGCCTCTTCACCGTACCGTCGGCAGATCATGGAGGAACGGATGTTCCACGCCCGGCGCCAGCCTTGCCCGCTGGTTTACGTCAACCTTTGTGGCGCAAACGATGAACTGATCTTTGACGGCCGCAGTTTCGTGATAAACGCTGAGGGGGACATCATCGCCCGGTTGGCGGCGTTCGAGGAGGAGACCCGCGTTGTCGATCTCGACAGCGGCGGGCTGGCCAATCCGCCAGAGAAGAACACGGAGGAGGAGCTTTTCCGGGCACTGACCCTGGGGGTGCGTGACTTCGCCCGGAAGAACGGGCTGGAGCGCGCCTTCCTGGGCCTGTCCGGCGGCGTGGATTCGGCGGTCGTGGCCATCATCGCAGCGGAAGCTCTGGGGCCGGAGCGGGTCACGACGGTTGCCATCCCGTCGCGTTACACCGACTCGCGTTCCACGGAGTGCGCGCGAGAACTGGCCCAGAATCTGGGCGTCCGCTTCCAAGTCGTGGATTTGGAACCGGTACACGCCGCCGCGGAGGAGACCCTCGGCGATCTGCTCGCCAGCGGGACGGCAGCCGAGAACGTCCAAGCCCGGCTGCGGGCGATGATTCTGATGAGCTTTGTGAACCGGCACGGGGGCCTGCTCCTGAACACCAGCAACAAGACCGAACTGGCCCTGGGCTATGGCACCATCTACGGCGACCTGGCCGGCACCTTGTGCCCGATTGCGGACCTGACGAAGCCGCAGGTGCTCGCCCTCGCGCGCTGGCTGAACTCGGCCCGCGCCATGATCCCGCGATTCACGCTGGAGCGACCGCCGACGGCGGAACTCCGCCCGCGGCAGGTCGACCCGTTTGATTACAATCGCGTTGCCCCAGAATTGGAGCGACTGGTGCTGGAGAATCGCAGCAACCGCGCCCTGCGACGTTCCGAGCACAAGCGCTGGCAGGCGGGCGTTGTTCTGAAGGTCAGCAAGAAGGCATTTGGGACAGGCCGCATGATCCCGATCACGCGGCGGTGACGGTGAGTGCGCTTCGTTACACGCAGAAGGGAGGACACGATGAAACTGGTAGACAAATGCAGCCTGCGAGGGCCACGCCGTGAGCATCGGTCCGCCGCACTGCTCGTCGCCCTGCTCACGACGGCCATGATTCTGGCGGCACTGACGGCCGCCGGGATGCGGATGGAAGCCCCCCGCGTGGTCGCGCATTCAGGGGACGTGTTCGGACCCTCGTGTGGCGTGGCCACCATTGATGGCGTGATTGATCAAGTGGAGTGGAGCGCGACGACGGTGCAGACGATCACGATAGCGAACCCAGGCACGACAACAACACCCTTGACCGCGACTCTGCGCGTGATGAACAGCGCGAATTCCCTGTACCTGGGCTTCACCGTCGCCGACGACGAGTTCACAACGGTCGGTCAGTACTTGCCTGCCGGCGACAGCGTGCTAGTGGTCTTTGACAACGATCACAGCGGCGACCTCTTCGCGACCGACGATGACGTTCTTCTGGTGAGCGCCGGGTCGCCACCGTTTTCAGACAACCACATTGTGGGGACGCCGGTTCCGACGACTAACCACGAAGATACCATTGATGGCGGCTCGACAGATGGGGCCGGCGCTGCCAGTCGAATTAGCAATTGGAACCACTTCGAGGTGCAGCACCCACTTTGCTCCGGTGATGCGCTCGACTTCTGTCTCCAGCCAGGGGCAACGGTTGGGTTTCGGCTAGAGTACAATGATGCTGAGGGGAATGGGAGCTTCGGCGGCTCGCGATTCTTTCCCGGCGCAAGCGGCACATCGGTCGCCGACATCGTGATCGGCCCGTGCTCTATTCCCGACCTGTTCAATTACCTGCCGCTCACGAGGAGGTAGCTTGATATGGAAGAGCCGCTGTTTGACAACGTTCGGTTGCGCAAGGACACGTTCTATTTTCTCTACGTCGGGGAGTTGAGGGCCTATGGCCTGAGCGTATTGCTGCGGGAGTCGCTGGCCAAGACGCTGGGAAGGCCTGTCGATTTCATCGCCATCGCGCCGGACGTGTTCGAGGCCTACGCCCACGAGAATCTCGTGGTCATCAACCCGTATGCGCTCCGGCTCAGCGCGCAACTCGGCCAACGGGCGAGTTGCCGGACACCTTCACGCGCGTTCGCTGCGCTGGTTTCTGGCCATCCCTACGTCCTGCGCCTGGTGAACGATCTCCTGGCAATTCAGAACCAGTTGTTCGTCTACATGTATGAATCCCTGCCCGAGATGACGCTCGACAGAATCGCCGGCGTCAGCATTCTTGGCCCGGACAAGAACGTGGCTCGTGCGTGGAACAACCGGTTATACCAGCAGGAGAAGCTGACGGGCGTGGTCCCGCTCCCCGAATCGCGCACGTGCCGGGGCCTTCGAGAACTCACCGTGGTCGCCACCGAAATGCTGCGCGTTTGGCCGGACGGGATCTTCATCTCCCTGCCTTTCAGCGCAGCCGGTGAGGGCAGCACGATCGTGCACTCACGGCCGGAGATCGAAAAAAAGGTGGGCAGGCTGCTCGGCGGACGCGATCTGCGCACCATCATCTCGCAGTACATTCCGAATTATTGCGCCCCCACGGTTCTGGCTGTCGTGGCCAACGAGGCCGATGTCTACATCGCCAACGTGGCGGACCAGAACATCGTCGGTGGAAATAAGTTCCGGGGCTCTGAGTTTCCGTCTGCGCTGCCCGCGAGACTCCTCACCGAGGTCAAGGAGTACGCCCGGAAAGTTGGGAGCAAGCTGGGGCAGGCCGGATACCGGGGCATCTTCGGTTGCGACTTCATCGTGGACCACGACCAGAACCTTTTCCTGGTAGAGGTCAACGCACGCAAGCTGGGCACCACGACGGAAACCTGCTGCGCGCTGGAGAACCTGTTGCCTAGAGGCAGCCCCTCGCTCCCCGAATTGGAGTACTTCGCCGTGACGGAGAACCGGTTCCCGGCCAACGTCACAGAATTGGACGAGCAAGCGGGGAACATTCACTGGGGCACCTACAATTACAAACTTGAGGAAGACGTCTCCACACGTTCGTCTGTCCCGCAGAGGGTAGATGAGCGGGAAATGTTCCAGGCGTTTGCGGCCGGCCGCAGCCCGGGCGGCCAGTTCGGCGTCTTCGAGCACATCGGCGCGAACTGCGTCGTAAAGGCCGGGAGTTTCTTGAGCCGGATTGTAGCCGTAGGCGGGGATCATGACGCTGTGCAGAGAGGTTTGGAAGCAGGTAAAGCACAGACCAGAGCAAGCATTGCCAAAGAAGGAGTTGTTTCAGATGACCACACCTCAGGCAGCTGAGGAAGCGTTCGATAGTTTCACCGCAGCCCTATTTGCCGAGTTGTTCGACTCCTCGAGCAACGCACCGACGACCGGCATCGCTGAGGAGTTTGCTGCCCTGTACGAGCAGGCGACTGCGGAGATGTTGACGGGGCCCATCGTCCGATTGTTTGCCGCCCTCCAGCAGGCCAAGGAGGAGCACGGCGTTTCGGCAGACCGGCTGGGGTTTACCAAAGAGCAGTTGGCCGAATTGGCGTTGAAGCATAGCGCGATTGACGAACATCGGGTCACGATTGGGGGGCGACTGGGGAGGGCGCTGCCGATTGCCCGCGCGGCCGGCGCCCGGGCCACGGATTACGTCGCCCGCAAGACCGTAGAGGCTCCGAGCGGGATCGAACTGTGGGACGAAATCCAGGAAAACGTCGCCCACATCAAACGCGTCTTGGGGATGGAGGACGAGGAATGGAACACCTATGCCGGCCAACTGCGTCACGCCATCGATTCGGTGGGCGTGCTTGCAGAGGTCCTCGATCTGCCTGAGGAGCGCATTGCGGAGGTCACCCGTGTCACCGAGCACTATCGCATGAGGCTGACCCCGTACTACGCCAGCTTGATCCGCCGTGGCCGAAGTGACGATCCGGTCCTCATCCAGTCGGTGCCGACGCACGAAATGATCGACAACGCGGGAATCGAGATTCCGCCGGTGGCCGCCGACCACTCGCCGGCGCGCCTCGTGGACCAGTTCTATCCGCGGGTGCTGGCGATCAAGGCGACGAACATGTGCGCCATGTACTGCACCCACTGCCTGCGCATTGCCCACATCGGCAGAAAGGATCGCATCTACCCGAAGGATGCCTATCGCGAGGCGCTGGAGTATGTGAAAGGCAACGAGCTCATCCGGGATGTGCTGGTCACCGGCGGCGACGCACTGATCCTGCCAAACAAGATCCTCAGATGGCTTCTGGAAGAACTGGACGCCATTGACCATGTTCGGATGAAGCGCCTGGGGACAAGGATACCGGTCACCTCCCCGCAGAGAGTGGACACAGAACTCCTCGACATCCTGGAAGAGAGCAACGACCGCAAGCCGCTCCGCGTCGTCACGCAGGTGAACACGGCGCAGGAGATCACGCCGGTATCAAGGAACGCATTCGGGCAGGTTTCCAAGCGGGTCAGCGCCGTCCTGAATCAGGCTGTGCTGCTGAAAGGGATCAACGACACGCGGGTGAAGATGTGGAAACTGTGCGAAACGATTCAGGAAGCCTATATCCGGCCCTACTACATCTTCAATTGCAGCTACCGCAACCCGCAGTTTGCCCATCTCAGGGTGCCGGTTGAAACAGGCCGCGACATCGTCGAGAGCATGTACGGGAATATTTCCGGTGACGCCATCCCTCGCTACATCGCCACGGCCGGCGGGAAGATCCCCTTGCACAGGAGCAACGTGGTGCGCCGCGAAGGAGACATGATCATCCTCAGGAAACCATGGAGTGGTGAGACCGTGGAGTACCCCGATGCACAGTGAGATCGTTCGGTTCCTGGACGAGCGGGAAGCGGAGATGCTTCAGCTTCTTCGCGATCTGGCTCTCGTTCAGAGCGGCAGTTACAACAAACGAGGCGTCGATCGCGTATTGAATCTGGTGCTCGGAAGCCTCGCTGATGGCGACGTGCGTGCCACGGTGGTCCGGCAGCAGACATACGGCAACCACCTGATCCTCTCGTCCGCCGCAACCCACGGCGACGTCCCCCAAGTGCTCATCTGCGGCCACATGGACACGGTGTTTCCCCAAGGCACCGATTTCCGATGGTTTCGGGAACACGACGACCGGGTAAATGGCCCAGGCGTGATCGACATGAAAGGGGGGCTGGTCATCATCATCTACGCGCTAAAGGCGCTGGAATCTGCCGGCCTTTTGGACAGCATCCCCGTGCAGGTGATTATGAACTCAGATGAGGAAGTTGGCTCGCCCTCGTCGAGTGTCCTCATCGAGCAGGAGGCCAGAAAGAGCGCCTTTGCGTTTGTCCTGGAGTGCGGTGGCATGAACGGTGGCGTGGTCACGGGCCGGAAAGGGAAGCTCGGCCTCCGCCTGAAGGTCTCCGGGCGCGCCGGACACGCTGCCGCCGCTGTTCAGGACAAGGCGAGCGCCGTCTTGGAACTCGCCCACAAGATTGTCGCCATCGAAGCCTTGAATGATCCCCAGAGAGGCATCTCGGTTAACGTCGGCCAGGTTTCCGGCGGGATCGGGCCGAACACGGTGCCGGAACGTGCCGAGGCTTCCGTGGATGTCCGCTACATCACCCGTGATGACCGCGATGAATTGGAGGGGCGCATCGCAGCGATCGTCCGCCGTGTTGTCGCGCCGGGCACCACGGCGGAGATCGCGCCAGTCTCGGAGCGCCCACCGATGGAACAGACCGGGCAGAACCGTCGGCTCTTCCAGATCGTACAGAGCCAAGCCCAGGAACTGGGCCAGACAGTCCACGAAGAGTTCCGCAACGGCGTCTCGGACGCGAACCTCATTGCCGGGCAAAACGTCCCAGTCGTTGACGGGCTGGGCCCCATCGGCGATCGCGATCACAGCAGTGATGAGTTTATGGTGAAGGAAAGCCTGTTGGTTCGGGCCAGGCTGTTCACGCTTACGCTCGTCCGCGCGTGGGATCTGCACGAGAGGGGCGGGTTGTTCTGACAAATTCGCGGGTTTCTGCTATAATACCCTCCATGAATGGACAGATGCGCATCCTGATCGCTGCCGTCGTGGCCGCCACATTGACCTGCTGCGTGCTGGTGTTTTGCTTTGTTGCGGCGTTGGCGACGGCCTTCTTAGGTGGCTACATCACGTGGGTTCCTCAAGACAATCCGCCAGTCGAGGTCACGACCGTGCCCACGTTGGAGCCGGGCCCAGGGCGACCGGCCCCCACCCCGACGCCGGAGGCCCGGC
>CAZDTE010000023.1:0-8154 GCA_964508275.1 uncultured Ardenticatenales bacterium | reverse complement strand
ACGTTGGAGCCGGGCCCAGGGCGACCGGCCCCCACCCCGACGCCGGAGGCCCGGCGGTTTCCCACCCCTTCCCCGGCGGAGACCGAATCTTGGCCGAGCGTAGACACCCTGGCCCAGACCATTGTTCCTGAGCGAGACTTGTATGACTTGACCCGCCGACTGCGGCACGTTCCCGATCCCATCCCGCGCGTCGTTCCGGGCCCAGCCGGCGGATACCGGATCGGTGACCGCGAACTGTTCTGGATCGCCGACAGTGACGCCAAGACGTACTTCACGGCGACGGCGACGCTGCGTGTCGAAACGCCCCACGCCTACTTCTGGGTTGACGACGCCTACACCGTGGATGACGCCGCCCTGCAGGGTTCGGCTGACCGGTTCGAGGACGTGGTCTATCCGACCAATCGCCGCGTCTTTGGCAGCGAGTGGCTCCCTGGCGTGGACGACGACGACCACCTGCATATCTTCAACGGGCGTGTGCCCGGTGTGGGCGGATACTTCTCCAGTGCCGATGAGTACCCATACGACATCAACGCTTTCAGCAACCAGCGGGAGATGTTCTACATTAACCTGGATAACGCTGAACCGGGCACCGACTACTACGACGGCATCCTGGCCCACGAGTTCCAACACATGATCCACTGGAACGTGGATCGCAACGAAGACACCTGGGTCAATGAAGGGCTATCTGAACTGGCTGCGCAGATCAACGAGCTGGACACGG
The DNA here is from genome assembly GCA_964508275.1 of uncultured Ardenticatenales bacterium. Lineage (GTDB taxonomy): Bacteria > Chloroflexota > Anaerolineae > Ardenticatenales > JAADHH01 > CAZDTE01. The sequence continues at coordinate 7,433 of CAZDTE010000023.1, read as the reverse complement.
GAAACTCCGCTCAGGCCTTCCGCAACTCACCGGACACCCAACTGAATGCGTGGGCCGACGATCCAAGTCAGGCGGCACCGCACTACGGGGCCAGTCATCTATTCTTCGCTTACTTGCTTGGTCGCTGGAACGAAGCACTCATCCAGCAGATCGTTGCCCAGGAGGAGAACGGCATCGCCGGGATTCAGAAAGGGCTGAACCAGCAGCGCGTCTCGTTCGAGCAGGCCTTCGCCGACTGGACGGTTGCCAACGCCCTCGATCGAGACCGGCCCGGAGCGGGGCGCTACAACTACCCGCTGCTCAATGTCCCGTCTGTGCGGACTGACATCGGCCATCGCCAGTACCCGGTGCTTCGCAGCAGCACCGTGCATCAGTTCGCTGCCGACTACGTGGAGTTCTTGCCGGACGAGGCGGGGACGTTACACCTGACGTTCCGAGGCGCTCGCGAGGTGAAGCTAATCCCCAACCAGGCGCACAGCGGCCACTTCCAGTGGTGGTCAAATAGCGGTGACCAGGCCGATATGACCCTGACGCGGGCCTTCGATTTGCGAGGCCTGCGCACCGCCACGCTCGATGCCTGGCTGTGGTACGACATCGAAGAGGACTACGACTACGCGTACATCGCAGTGTCCACCGACCAAGGCGAGACGTGGGACATTCTTCAAGGGCCACGTTCCACAGACCGGAATCCAAACGCCAACAGTTTTGGGTGGGCCTATACCGGCATCTCCGGCAGCTCGTCACCGTCTGGTGGTCAGGCCGATGCGCCAACCACCCCGATGTGGGTACACGAGATCGTTGACTTGACCGACTACGCCGGTCGGGAGATTCTGCTGCGCTTCGAGTACATCACCGACGATGCCGTCAACAAGCCGGGTTTCGCCGTGGACGACGTCAGCATCCCGGAGATGGGGTATTTTGATGGCTTCGAGCAAGACGACGGCTCATGGATCGCGGCCGGCTTCGCCCGGATCGACAACCGGTTGCCGCAGCGCTTCGTCGTCCAGGCCGTGATCGAGACCGCAAACCCCAACGACTGGCGGACCAAGCAGATGGTCATGAGCGCCGATCAGGCAGGCGAACTAACCGTGCCCGACTTCGGCAGCGGAGTTAACCGCGTGCTCCTGGTCATCGCCGGCCTGACCGAGCGTACCACCGAGTTAGCCGAATACCAATACGAGGCCATCATCAACCCCTGATCTGATCTTGCGCGTCGTCAAGAACCATGGTAGAATCCAGAAGGACGCTCCTCAGCAGAGGAAGTTAGACTCAGATGGCAGAGCCGGTATTTCTCTCTCCCCATCTGGACGATGCCGTCCTCTCTTGTGCCGGATTGATTACCCAGCAGAGACTGGGCGGGCTGTCTCCACTTATCGTCACAACATTTGCCGGCACGCCGGACTATGATCGGCTGTCCCCCTTCGCCCGCGCGCAACATACCTACTGGGGCGATCCAGCCAATCCGATGGCGCTACGTCGCAAGGAGGATCAAGCCGCGGTGCGCCGGCTGGGAGCCAGAACCCAACACTTTTCGTTCCTCGACGCGGTCTACCGACGAGACGATGCCGGCCGGCCTCTCTATCCCTCTGAGGCAGCGATCTTTGGGCCGTTGCAACCAGAAGACGAACCGTTGATCGCCCAGATCGCGGGCGATGTGGTCGCCATGTTTCCTGCCGTGAATCTTGTTCACCTATACGCGCCGCTGGCAATCGGCAACCACGTGGATCACCAGGTGGCGTATGCCGCGGCCACTGAACTGAACCATCTGGGCTATGCGGTCACCTTCTACGAGGATTTTCCTTACGCGAGCCGCGACGAAGGACGCCCGACCGCCGGCCACACCGATTCGCTGCAAGCGATCATTGAACCGCTGGATGCCGCAACCCTTGAGGCCAAGATCGGGGCGATCGCCTGTTATGCCTCGCAGATGGACATTTTGTTCGGCGACCTTGAGCAGATGATCGCGGCGGTGACAGCGCATGGCCGACGCTATGCGGTGGACCTGTTTCCGGCCGGGGAGCGCTACTGGCGACAGAAAGAGTAGTGTAAGGAGGAGACTGAATGGCCAACCCGAAAGACACGATACGCACATTCATCGCCATCGATCTCTCGGAACCGGTGAAGCGGCAAATCACGCGTGAACAGCAGCACCTGCGACGTGAACCGGCCACCCGCGTTGTCCGGTGGGTGAAAACCGAAAACATTCACCTCACCCTCCAGTTTCTGGGGGACACACCGACCAGAGATCTGCAAGCAATCGAAGAGGTGCTGCGTCAGGTCTGTACGGCGCACCGGCCTTTTGTCCTGGAATTTGGCGCGCTCGGCTGCTTCCCCAACGTCCACAGCCCCCGCGTCGTGTGGATCGGTGTGGAGGAGCCGACGGGAGAACTAATGCGCTTGCAACGCGGAATCACCACCGCCATGAGTGGGTTTGGCTTTCGGGCGGATAGGAAGCAGTTTGCTCCACACTTGACCCTGGGGCGCGTGAAACGCCATGGCTCTGCGCGGGAGCGCCGGACGCTGGGGGCCATCATCGGGCCGACCGTCGTCTCCCAAACACCGGCGATGCGCGTGGATGCCGTTTCTTTCATACGCAGCCAGTTGCGGCCATCCGGTTCCGTGTACACGACGCTTGCCGTGGCTCCTTTGGGGGCAGAAAGGATTGACCGGGCATGATCATCGGCGTGATCGGGGCGGGGCGGTGTGACGCGGAAACGGCCGTCGTGGCCGAGCACGTTGGGCAGGAGATCGCCAGGCGGGACGCGATGCTGGTCTGTGGCGGACTGGGCGGCGTCATGGAGGCAGCGTGCCGGGGCGCGAAAGCGGCCGGCGGCCTGACGATCGGCATCCTGCCCGGTGACTCCCACCGCGACGCGAACCGCTCCGTGGACATCCCCATCGTCACCGGCCTGGACCATGCCCGCAACGTGCTAGTCGTGCGTACCGCACAGGCTGTCATCGCCGTCGGCGGAGCCTATGGCACGCTGTCGGAGATCGGCCTGGCACTCAAACTCGGCCGTCCGGTTATTGGATTGAACACGTGGGAGTTGGCTCGTCACGGCGTGGCCGAAACCGCGATCATTAACGCGGCCTCGCCGGCAGAGGCGGTCGAGATCGCCGTACGGTTGGCCGCCCCCCGCATGGAGTGAACCGGCAGGGAGGCATAAAGGGCGCGGACGGCCTACGTCTGCGCCACCCAAGCCGTATTTGCGGGTAGCGACGAACCTCAGCGGCCCAAGCGTGCGTACTCCTCGTCCACCAGGCTTTCATCCAGCTTCTTGAAGAGGGGCTCGGGCTTGCGTAGCACCTGCCCCGGAGGAAGCTGGCTCGGGGCCCACGTGCCGACGGCGTCGCCGTGGTCGTAGGTTAGCGCCTGGTGGCTGCGCGTTTCCTCCTGGTACTCGATGACCTCCTGCTGGCCAAAGAGCTGTCCATCGTGGCCCAGGTACTCGTGGAGCTGCTGGGCGGTGTGGGGCAGGATCGGCGACAGGATGGTCTTCAAGTTGTCCATAGCGCGCAGGATGACGTAGACGGTCGTCGCCGCGGCGGCCCGGTCTTCCTTGATCTGGAACCAGGGCGCTTTGCGATCCAGGTAGACGTTGGCCTCGCGGGCCAGGGCCATCGCCTCACCCAGGGCGGCGCGAAACTTGCAGGCAGCGTACAGCTTGCCCACGATCTCGAATCCACCCTCGACCTTGGCCAGCAGCTCCCGGTCGGCGTCGTCCAGCTCCCCCGGATCGGGCACGCGGCCATCAAACCGCTTGTAAGCAAAGCTCAACATGCGGTTCGCCAGGTTGCCCCAGGCAGCCACCAGCTCGTTGTTGTTCCGTTCGACGAAGTCCTCCCAAGCGAACTCGGTGTCCTTCGTCTCGGGCGCGACGGCGGTCAAGTAGAAGCGCAGCGGGTCCGGGTCATAGCGGCTCAGGAAGTAGGGCACATCCACGGTGCCGCCCCGGCTCTTGGAGAACTTGCTGCCACGGAAGCTCAGGTATTCATTCGCCGGAACATCGTAGGGCAGGTTCAACTGGGTCTCGCCATCAGCGCGGTAGAGCCGGCCCACCGCCAACAACTCGCCCGGCCAGATGACGGTGTGGAAGGGGATGTTGTCCTTGCCGATGAAGTAGTAGGTCAAAGCCTTGGGATTGTACCACCAGTCGTGCCAGGCGTCGGGCGTGCCCAGGTTCTTCGCCCACTCGACACTGGCCGAAAAGTAGCCGATGACCGCCTCGAACCAGACGTATAGACACTTGCTATTGTAGCCCGGCAGTGGGATGGGAATACCCCAGTCGATGTCACGGGTGATGGGCCGCCCGTGCAGGTCTTGGACATAGTTGCGAGCAAAGTTGATGGCGTTGGGTCGCCAGTGGTCCTTGTCGTGACTGAGATAGTGCGCCAACTTGTCGCTCAGCTTGGGCAGGTCCAGGAAGTAATGTTCGGTTTCGCGCAGCTCCAGATTTGTGTCGCCGCTAGCCTTGCTGCGCGGGTTGATCAGCTCCGTTGGCTCTAGCAGCTTGCCGCAGTTGTCGCACTGGTCGCCGCGGGCGTCATCGTAACCGCAGTGGGGGCATTCCCCCTCCACGTAGCGGTCAGGCAAGAAGCGGCCCTCCTGCGGACTGTAGAGCTGTCGCTGGACCTCCTTGTACAGGTAGCCGTTCTCCAGGATTTGGAGAAAGATGTCCTGGGAAACGCGGTGGTGGTTCTCGGTGTCCGTGTGGGTGAACAGGTCGAAGGTCAGACCGATCTGCTGATACGTTTCCAGGAACGTGCGATGGTAGCGTTCGAAGATCTCGCGTGGCGGCACCCCTTCCGCGTCGGCGCGGACAGTGATGGGCGTGCCGTGGGCGTCAGAGCCGGAGACCATGAGCACGTTGTTGCCGACCAGGCGGTGATAACGAGCAAAAACGTCGGGCGGCAGGTAGGCCCCCGCCAGGTGCCCCAGGTGCTGGTAACCGTTCGCATAAGGCCAGGCAACGAACACGCCGATGTTCTCTGCCATGGTGGAATCTCCTCCCCGGTTCGTGTCAAAACAAGCGCCAGTTGGCAACAATCCGGTGCGCACACGTGGGGCGCGTGCACCCCACGGTATCCGTTCCGCGCGTCATGCCAAGTATACCACGTCCCGTCGCAAACGGCAAAGAGTTGACATTTGCGGGAGGCCGTGCTATAGTGAAGGGTGCGCGGACCAGTGCACGTGGCAGCTCGTCTATTTTCAAAGCGGTGCCCATGAGTCGGTGGCGCGCAGGCCGCCGCGCCCGTTTGCAGAGGTGGGTATGAGAATGGCGTCGAGCGTGAAACGTGAAGACGTGAAACATGACCCCTGACACATGGCCCTTTGTTTTCAAAAGAGATCAGCGAGGACAAGCGGATGACACCTGATCGTGACCGTGCAGCAGCAAGTTGGGACCCCCGTTTCGCTGCCGAAGCAGAGGCGCGCCACGAGGCCGGCCTGAGCGAAGGGTCGCTGCCCCTCGGCATCGTCGTTGGCGGGTCGCTCTCCAAGGGGCTGAGCGTCAAGCTGGACCGGGCCACGATGATCGAAGGGCTGGCCGTGGGCCGCTACGTGGTTGTCCAGGGCCAGCGGCTCAACTTCTTCAGCCTGGTCACCGATGTGCGGCTGGACAACACGAACCCGCAGATCGAGAAGACTCCGCCCGATGTGAGCGATCCCTTCCTGGCGCAGGTCTTCGCCGGCACCGCCACCTTCGGCACGCTGGAAATCGCCCCCATGCTGACGCTGGACAGGCAAAGCCCGCACGCCGACCCGCGCCCGGTGAAAACGGTGCCGCCCCACTTCACGCCGGTTTTGAACGCCAGCGCCGACGACGTCGCGCGCATCTTCGGCGAGCGCGGCGACCCGGACCGCAAGAACTTCCACATCGGCGAACCCCTCGACATGGAGGGCGTGCCGGTCCACCTGGACATGGCCCGCGTAGTCGAACGCTCCACCGGCGTCTTCGGCAAGTCCGGCACAGGCAAGACCTTCCTGGCCCGCTTGCTGCTGTTCGGCATCGTCAAGGAGAAAGCAGCGGTCAACCTGATCTTCGACATGCATAACGAATACGGTTGGAAGGGTTCGTCGGAGGGACCGGGCGGTGAGGTGAAAGGACTCAAGCAGTATTTCCCGTCACGGGTCGGCATCTTCACGCTAGACGACGCGTCATCGCGACGGCGCGGCGTCCACCCCGATTTCGTCGTGCAGATCGCCTACGATCAGTTGGAGCCGGAAGACGTGGCCATGCTGTCAGGCGTCTTGAGCCTGACCGAGGTGCAAGTGAACGCGCTCTACAGCCTGCGTCGCCGGTTGGGGCGCGATTGGGTGACCAAGTTGCTGGCGGACGAAATGCCCCCGGAACTGGAAGAGTTCATTGACCAGGGGGGCCTGCATTCGGGCACGCTAGGCGCCATCCAACGGAAGTTCGAGGCGCTGCGCAACTTCGACTTCCTGCGCGAGCAGGTGACGGAACGCACGGTGGACCGCCTGCTCGAATACCTCGGACGAGGTATGCACGTGGTGCTGGAGTTTGGGCGCTATGGGAATTCGTTGGCGGCTTACTTGCTGGTGGCCAACTACCTGACGCGCCGTATCCACAAACGATACGTGGAGCAAAAGGAAAAGGCGTTGGGGGACATCGCTATGGAGCCGACGCCGCTCGTCATCACCATCGAAGAGGCCCACAAATTCCTGGAGCCGCAAATCGCCCGCGAGACGATCTTCGGCACCATTGCCCGCGAGTTGCGCAAGTACAATGTCACCCTACTTATCGTGGACCAGCGCCCCAGCGGGATCGACTCGGAGGTGATGTCCCAGCTCGGTACGCGCATCACCTGTCTGCTGGACGATGAGGCCGACATTCGTGCCGTGCTGACCGGCGTCTCCGGCGCTACACAACTCCGCCAGGTGTTGGCGCGCCTCGACAGCCGGCAGCAGGCGTTGTTGATGGGCCACGCCGTGCCCATGCCGGTGGTTGTGCAGGCACGCACCTACGGGACGCCGGAGTTCAATGCCGAGTCCGCCCGCTTCGGCGGCGACGATCCGCAAGAGCGCTTGCAGCGCAACGTAGCCCTGCTGCGCGGAGATGACGAAGCCGACGACTTCTTCGGATAGCCCGCCTTGACGGTCACGTACAAGAGGAAGTTGACGTGTCGGAGAATCTGGGCTATACTGATATACGTCGCTGATTGCGGCAGCCCCTGTACGCGGCCCCATCTTCCCAAGGAGGTGAAACATGTCTGGCAAAAGGTCCTCATGCGTTGCCCTGGTTGCCGGCGGAGTGTTCCTGTTAGCCATCGCGCTGGGGCTGGGCCTGCGTTACGTTGCTGCGGCCCACGCCCTGCCGGGGGAGCGAGGCCCGGCGACCACGGACTTGGAGATTGGCCCCGCAGCCCCCGCGCAACTCCACACCCTACAGGGCCACGTCTACAACGGCACAACC
>CAZDTE010000022.1:25764-32459 GCA_964508275.1 uncultured Ardenticatenales bacterium | reverse complement strand
GGGCTTGCCACTCTTCCGTGGACAAGACCAACAAACAGGAAGCATCCGGTTGCTGGCGCGCCAAGAAAGTCATGCGCTGGATACGCGCGGCCACGACCGCATAGACAGCGAGACAACGCTGGAGCCGCTCAAAGGTGCGCAAGCGGCGCTCGCTTGATTTCGATACACTGGTCGCACCGCGACCCCGGTCGCGGCCCGGCCGGCGCTCGCTTCCCTGGCCCCGCTTGCCTTTCACCGGCGCGCAATAAACCACGGGCAACCGTGTGGCGTGCAGGGTTGCCAGACCGGCCAAATTGCGGTACAATACAGTGGCCATGAAACGCACGTCATCGAACAAGCGACAGACAGCATCCGTGCAGCCGCGCTCGGGCCGAGCGACAACACCCGGCGACACACCGTTCACTCTGATTGACACGGCGGACGGTCTGCAGCGCACCGTTGAGGCCCTGCGGCGCTGCTCGGTCCTGGCAGTGGATACCGAATCGAACAGCCTCTACGCCTATACCGAGCGGGTGTGCCTCATTCAGGTGTCGGCGCCGGCGGCTGACTATTTGATAGACCCCTTAGCGATTGACGACATGTCGCCCTTCGGCGAGTTGCTCGCCGATCCGCAGATCGAGAAAGTCTTCCACGCGGCGGAGTATGACCTGCTTGGGCTGCACCGCGACTTGGACTCCCAGGTGGCGCCGCTCTTCGACACGATGTGGGCAGCACGGATCGTCGGCTGGCCGCAGTGTGGGCTTGCCGCCCTACTCAAAACCCACTTCGGCGTGACTCAGGACAAGCGGATGCAGCGCCACAACTGGGGCAAACGCCCGCTCTCCCCGCGAGCGCTGAGCTATGCTGTTCAGGACACCCATTACCTGTTGCCCCTCCGGGACATCCTGGCCGTCGAACTCAAACGTCTGGGGCGTTTGGAAGAAGCGAAAGAAGTCTTCGCCGAGATCCATCACGTGATTGAACGGGCCCGCACGGTTGAAGATTACGACTTCTGGCGCGTGAAAGGGGCGCGGCTCCTGGACGCGACCGAGCGCAGTGTGCTTCGCGAACTGTTCCAGTTTCGGGAGGAAGAGGCACGCTGGCACGATCGCCCCCGCTTTCGCATCATTTCAGACAAGGTGCTGGTGCTCCTGGCACGGAGCCAGCCTACCAGCGAGCAGCAGCTATTCGAGCTAGACGTCCCACGGGCGGTGATCCGCCGCTACGACCAGGAGCTTGTCGAAGCGATCTGCCGGGGTAAGGCCAATCCAGTTGACACCCCCCCTCCGGCCCGCAACGACTACTACAGCTCGGCTGATGATGCCCTTTACGAGGCGCTGCGCGTATGGCGGAAACAAGTGGCCCGCCGGCGCAGGGTTGACCCGGACGTGATCCTGTCCAACGCCACCCTCCGTGACATCGCCGCCCACAGGCCACACTCTATCGGTGAGCTGAAAGGTGTGGACACCCTGGGCCCCTGGAAGATGCAGCAATACGGCCCAGCGTTGATCCGGGTCATCCTGCATGAAGAAGGGTAGGGAGTGAGCGATGACCCGGCGGTCGGCGAGCGAGGTTGCACCCCACCTTCGGGATCGCATCCAATTGGCAACAGGTAGGGAGCCTATGCGCAACAAACTCATCCTTGCTGTCCCAGCCGTAGCCGCCATCGCCCTGGTGAGCACAGGCACCGTCTTCGCCGCCCCTCCACTCTCCACCCCTCTGGAACAGTTGGTGAACGATCGGGGCACGGCGTTGGTCGTCTTCACGTTGGCGCTACTCGTTCCGCTGGGACTGCTCCTGATGGCTGTGGGGGCCACAAAGCCAGACCGGGCCGGCGATCTCGCCGCCATCGGTATCGTGACGTTCGTATCCGGAGCCCTGGCCTATCTGCTTGTCGGATTCGGGGTGCAGTTCGGAGGGCTTGGTCTGGTCATCCCGGCCGACTGGGCCACTCTGTGGGTACGCGAATGGTCGCCGTTCGACCTCAGCCTGGGGCCGGGCTGGGGTGTCGTCGGCCTGCGCTACATCCCGCTGTTGTGGAAGCCGCAGCCGGCCGAAGTCTATGGGTTGGCCTACCTGCACGCCGTCGCTGCCGGCACGGCCGGGATGCTGCCCGCCCTGGCCTTGGGCGCGCGCAAGCGACCACTGGTGGCTTTTCTGCCTGCCCTGGCTGTTGCCGCGTTGTTCTACCCGCTGGCCGGAAACTGGCTGTGGGGTGGCGGCTGGCTCGCCAACATGGGCAACACGCTGGAGCTGGGCCACGGCTTCATCGATCTGGCGGGCGCAGGCCCCGTACACATCTTGGGTGGAGCGATCGGGTTGGCTCTCCTCCTCGTGCTTGGCCTGAAAGAGCCGCCTCCGCCGGCAGCAGAACCTATCACCGTCCCACCCGTTCATTTCCCCCTCTTCCGCTTGCTCGGTGGCATCCTGGCCTTCATCGGCTGGCTGGCCTGGCTGCTGGCGCTCCCGCTGCGGGACCCCGGAACGCCGGTCAGCTTGCTGGCGATGAACCTGCTGCTGGCTGCAGCGGCCGGCGCGATGATGGCCGGGCTGTATACCGGCTTCGTCACCGGCAAACCCGACCCGATGCTTGCATTGCAAGGCATGGTGGCGGCACTGGTCGCCGGAAGCGCACTGGCCGCTTTCGTTCACCCGTGGGGCGCGCTCCTCACTGGTGCGGTGGCCGGCCTGCTGATCTGTCTGGGCGTCTACGCGCTCGAGCGGTGGCTGCGCTTGCGTGACCCGACCGGTACGGTGATCACCCATCTGCTCGGCGGGACGTGGGGGCTGCTGGCGGTCAGCCTGATCGCCAACGGCCGGTATGGGCAAGGCTGGCAGGGCACAGGGGTGACAGAATACCTGGGCCTGGCCGGTCAGGGCGTCACCGGCGCGCTGGTGGGACGAGGCGTTCAGCCGGACTGGCCGCAGCAGTTCTACGCCCAGGTGATCGGCGTTCTGGCCCTGTTGATTCTAGGCTACCTCCTGCCGGCGGCGGCGCTGGCCGGCTGGCGACGGCTTTTCGTTGCGGTCACCGAGGCTCCCGATCAGCCGGCGACGACGCCCTCAGTGCCGGACGGCGCAGAGCCGGCTTCCCAGCCGACCGGGCCCGCGACGCCTACTACAGTATCGCTCGCCGAAAACTCGACCGGCAGCCGGTTGCAGCCAGGTGAGGAAGCGCCGGCCGAAAAGGTGGAGGCGGAAGAGCCCTCCGCCCTGGATGCCTCTGCGGAAAGCCCAGATGTGACCCCGCCTGAGGGGCCTTCATTGGTGGCCGAAATCCTGAAGCGCAGGGAAGAGGCGCTGACCGATGAGGTCGATGAAGAGCCGGAGCAGAGTGAAACGTGATGCGCGTTCTGGGATGCGGGACACGAGACCTGCGATTTGTGATTCCCCATCTGCCACCTGCGATCTCTGAGTGAGCGATGAACGGCAAGCAGTTCTGGACACTGGTTGCCATCTTGCTCCTTGGGGGGCAGCTCGCCGGTTGCACGGTGCGCGTCAGCCGGCAGCTACCGGAGCCCACGCCCACGCCGGCGCCTCCTACGGTGACGGCTCGCCCCTCACCGACCGCCTTTCCCAGCGTGGCCCCCACCGACACGCCTTTGTCGACGTCCACAGTCATGCCCATCGACACGCCACTGCCGGCGGCTACCGACACGCCGCCCGCCAGCCCAACCGCATCGCCCACGCCCATCGTCTATGTGGTCAAGCCGGGCGATAACCTGAACCGCATCGCCAGGCACTTTGGCGTCACGGCCCAGGAAATCGCGCAGGCGAACGGCATCAGCACTGCCAGCACGCTGCGCATCGATCAGCGGCTGATCATCCCGACGCCCGGCGCGCCGCCGGTGAGGATCGCGGCCCAGCCGCCGGCCGCAACCCCATCCGCGGCCCCTACCCGAACCGCTACGCCAACACCCACGACGCGACCCGTAGCGAGTCCAACGCAGCCGCCAAGCCCCTCGCCCGCCGCCACCCGGTCTCCGGCACCGACCCCCGCACCCGCGGGCACGGTGCGGGCCGAGGAGGTGACGATCACGCTCTCGGCCTATTCGTACGCGGCAGCGTTTGTGCCGTCGGAGCCATCCGACCCGATCTTCCCGTACCCGCATCTCGATTTTGATCGCGTAGGGCCGCCCGTTCCGCGCACATTCCGGGCCATCGTGCTAGAGAACCCCTACACGGCGATCACCATCGTGCCGGAGCTTGGGGGGAGGATCTACCGGTGGGTGGACAAAACGACCGGCCGAGATTTGCTGTACCGCAATCCGGTTCTCAAACCGACGCACTGGGGATATCGCGGCTGGTGGCTGGCAGCCGGCGGCATCGAGTGGGCCTTCCCTGTGGATGAGCACGGCCTGAACGAGTATCGCCCGTGGCAGGTACAAGCCGCTTCCTCCGGCGACCAGGTCACCTTCCTGATGAGCGACACCGAGGATCACACCGGCATGACCGTCTCGGTTGCCGTTTCGCTAGACTCAGCGCACGCCTACTTCACCGTGCGCCCCCGTCTCTACAACCCGACCGCCAGTGCGCAGCCGTTCCAATTCTGGATCAACGCGATGGTAGCGCTGGCCGAAAACGGCAACACGCCGGCCCTACGCATCGTCCTGCCTACGGACGAGGTCGCGGTGCACTCGACCGGTGATGCGAGTCTGCCTGCGCCGAAGAAAGTCGTGTCGTGGCCGGTCTATCGGGGCCGAGACCTGAGCACCTATGGCACGTGGGAGGGCTATCTTGGCTTCTTCTCCAGCCCCCAAGCCCAGCAGGGGTTCATGGGAGCATACGACCCCGGCGTTGACGAAGGGCTCGTGCGCGTATTTCCGCCCGCCCTTGCACCGGGCGCCAAGGTGTTCGGGCCGGCAACGCTCGACCCAGCCCTGTGGACCGACGATGGCAGCAACTACGTCGAGCTGTGGGGTGGCGCAACACCCACATTCTGGGACTACGGCACGCTGAATCCGGGCGAGGCGCTCACCTGGGAGGAACGGTGGTATGCGGTCAGCGGCATCGGCGGCTACCGGTACGCGGATGAACGCCTGGCCATCAACGCCACTGAGGAGAACGGTCTCCTCCGCATCGCCATCGCCGGTAGCGGCTTTTTCAGCGGGCGCGTTTTACTCAAGCAGGGGACGCAGGTCGTAGCCCAGCGACCCGTCGCGCTCTGGCCGGGGCAGCCGTACGCGGACACCTGGCCCCAACCGTCCGGCAGCGGAGGGGCCCTCTCGCTCCTCATTCTCGACGACGCAGGCCGCCAGGCAGCAAACGTCCCGCTGGAATCCATCCCGTAGGGGAAACGTATCCCATGCGCTGGCCAAACGGGGGTTGACAAAATGCCCAGTTGGGGGTATACTTGGATGGTAAGGAATTCGCCAGGGAGGTACAGGACATTGCCCTCACTAGACGCGAAACAGCAACCGAGCTGTTGTTGAAAAGCACCAGAGCCATATTGTCTGGTGTTTTTTCGTTGGTGTAAGATGCTGCACCCAAACCTGTGCTGCTCAGCCAGCCGCGCCCAATGACGAATCGCCGGACGGGTGAAGCCGGGCAAGATTCACCCACCTGCGGGCCGTGTTCGTTGAGCAGATACCCAAACCCAAATCAACAAGGAGGACACGAATGGATTCGGGCATGATCGGCAAGATACTGAAAGCCAAGCAATACGCAGAAGAGTTGGACCGCATCCGCTTTCGTTCGTTTGAGGTGGAGGTCAATGGTCACCACAACAGCCACTCGATTTCTTTCAGGGAGGGTCAGTGGGCTTGCGATTGTGAGTATTTCGCCGGACGTGGGGTGTGCAGTCATACCATGACGATGGAGCGGGTGCTTGGCATCATGATTCCTGCTTTACAGCCTGCGTAGCACCAGACTCCGCTGCCCGCTGTGACCGGCGCTGCGACCAGGCAGTGCCGGTCACTGGGCTGATCTCCGCCAGAGCCTCTCGAACTACGTGCACAAACGCCATGGACACCGATCGCCTGACGCAACAAATCCGCTTTATCGCCGAGATCGACAAGCTGAAGTCCGTCCTTCGGCAGTCGATTCTCGTCAGCGGCGAGCGCCAGGAGAACTCGGCGGAACACAGTTGGCACGTGGCGACGATGGCGATTCTGCTGGCGGAACATGCCGGGGAGCCGGTAGACGTGGGGCGAGTGATCAAGATGCTGCTCGTCCACGACATCGTGGAGGTGGACGCCGGTGACACCTATTGCTATGACGATGAGGCGGTCCTGGGGCAGGCCGATCGCGAACAGGAGGCGGCTGACCGGCTCTTCGGGATGCTCCCCGCGGATCAGGCCGCTGAGTTGCACGCCTTGCGGCAGGAATTCGACGGGCGCAGCACGCCCGAAGCCCGCTTTGCCGCGGCCCTGGATCGCCTGATGCCGCTGCTCCACAATTACCACTCCCAGGGCAAGTCCTGGCAAGAACACCACGTGACCCGTGGGCAGGTACTCGCTCGCTGCGGGCCGATCCGGGATGGCTCCAAGACGCTGTGGGCGTTCGCCGAGTCGCTCATCGAGGACGCGATTGCGAAGGGGGTTCTTGATCGCACCTGAGGAGTCTCCGCATCCGTCAGCCGCTCGCCACAACGGCGTGGGGATCGAGGACAAGGCGTTCCTGTTGTCAACAAGCGCGCCTTGTTGTACAATTGGCGTACACAGCCCGGCAGCTGGGCTTAAATGTTGGCCGACCGTGCCGGAAGACTGGCTTGGGGA
>CAZDTE010000022.1:0-25664 GCA_964508275.1 uncultured Ardenticatenales bacterium | reverse complement strand
GCCCGGCAGCTGGGCTTAAATGTTGGCCGACCGTGCCGGAAGACTGGCTTGGGGAGAGCCAATTCGCGTTCGAAGAAGTGCGCCAACCGCTCTGTCCATTCCTGGCGACCTTGCAGCGCGTGCAGCTTTTCTAGCTCAACTGCATCGGACTAAGAGCCTCGAGGAGTGGCTTGCCCACATCATTCAAGAACGCGTAGAGCTGGAAGAAGCAGCCTTCATTGAAGTGAAGCAAGCCTTGACGACGCGGGCCGGCTAAAGGGTGGCTGGGTATGCTTCAAGGGCAGTGTGATAGGCGCGGTTTACTCGCCCCGACCCAAGGTCAGCTCAAATGTCTGGTCGGTACTCAGCCGGCCCAGGAAGCCGATCCGCCCCGCATCAACCGAGTTGGGGGCCGGCTGCGCATTCCGAAGCTGGTATCCAACGGGCGCCTCTACCTGCAACTCGAGCGGGCTGCCTTGGTCACCAGCTTGCTTCTGCCAGATCAGCCGGTAGTGCAGTGCACCGTTTTCCTCCTGGAAGATGCCACCGGGCAGCGCATACCGGAAGACGACCGTTTGCTCATGCCCGGGTTGTAGCACAAAGCTCCCCTCCAGCACCGTCTTGCCGGCCTCTTCGCCGGCCACGGCTCCGTCTTGCAGCCCCTCAGCGCTGAGTAACCGGCTCCCGGCCGGCACGTAAACGCGCACGTAATCCCAGTAGCAGCGTTGCGTCATCTGCTCGTAGGTCGGGTCGTAGCGCGGCCTTTGCTCGCACGGTTGGTCAGTTGCCGGGGCAGCGTGGTGATAGCGCAATGTCACCTGGCCCTCGGCACTCCCATCGGCACGCACCTTGACCACGTACTCTGTCGTCTGGTCGATCTTGGCATTGGCCTTGTTGTAGCCGATGTTGGCGTTGACCACCTGGAGATAGTCTCCTGTAGTGGACAGGACCGCGCCATCCCAGTGGTGGTCAGCAAACACCTGCTGTGCCTCCTCATCGAAAAGGAACACCAGGAGATGCCGCTCATTCATGCTGCGCATGGCGGCCTGCCCAATCGCGGGGAGGTTCTGGCCCGCCACGCCGGCAAACACCTGTTGAAGAAGCGACTGAGTCAACTTCTGTACAAAGTCCTTGCGGCGCGGGAACCATAACCGCGCTTTTTCCTCCCACGGCAGATTCTGCCACTCCTCCAGCGTAAACCCCATGGAGAGAGGACCCCAGTAATAGCGCATCAGATCAATCAGGTTGCCGCCGGTTGCGACTTCGGGGTAGCCGTCCAGGTGGAGCGGGCCGGTAGCCTCGACCAACTCCTGCAGGACATACATATCTATGGCGATCACACCGTCAATGGCCACTTCGTGATCGGTGCCATAAATCTCGGCGGCGGTGCGCCCACCGGCCGGGAAATCGGGCGACCAGTTGGCATCCCGCACCACCCACAACTCGATGCCCAACATCCGCTTCATGGACTCCGGCGCCAAGGGGTGTGGCTTATCGAAATTGTCCACGGCGTAGCTATCGTTGAATGACAGACCAGCGATCTTGCCGGCTTCCAGGGTGAGCAAACCTACCCCCGCGATGAAGCCCCCGGTCGCACGAAGTTCATCGTTGTTCTGGGCGAGGATCAGGTAACGACGGGGGCCGTCGAAGCCAAGCAAAGCCGGTGCGCGATGGGCCAGACGGAGGCCAGCCGTTACCAACGGCAACGCGCGATCCAACTGCATGACAGCGTCGTAGATGCGGGAATCGAGTCCGGTCACGGGAACGGCATCCAGAGCCGCTTGCGCCCACTCCACGCGTTGGGCCGCCATCGCCAACTCCGCCGGATGCGCAACCAGAACGCTGACCGCTTCCCGCAGACGATCCTCGGCCAGGTCCACACCGCTTTCCGTGGTCAGTGTCGTGACCATTTGCTCGGCGATGTCGCTCGCGAGCGCGCCCGCGCTGGCCAGCTCGGCGCCGGCATCCAGTAGAGCCGGGGCTGCACGCATCGTGGGGGAGCCCAGCCGGGAACCAAGCGCCCAAGCGGGAGCGAGATCCCTCCGCACGGCGCGCAGGTCGCTCTCTACGGCTGCCAGGTCGTCACCCAGACGTGACCAGTCGGACGCCCGCGGATCGAGCATGGCGCCACGGCTCCAGGCCGACCGGTAGTATCGAGCCCGGAGTATCAAGTCTGCGCTGTGCCACCCCAGATCGACAGCCCACACGACCACAACCAACAGCACGACGGCAACGACGATGCCGGACGGCGACCGCGGCCGATCTGGTGTGCGTAACGGACGGGAGGACGGTGCAGGCTCGTTCATGCGCAATCGGTGATCCCTTTCCCCCTCGGCGGTGCTCCTGCGTCACTGGCACCAGGATTATACCCAATGTTCGGGGAAAAGTCTAGCTTGCCACCGCCGGGTGGCCATACCGCAAACGTGTGGGTCAGCACCCGGCGAGTGCGGCTATACCCCCGTCACGCTTGTGCAGCGAGGTCGTAGAGGCCGGTCTGGGACCGGCCCCTAACGGTCGCTGGGTGGTTTCGGCAACGAGCGGCCCGTCCGGCGCAAAACAGGTTGACGCCCGCTTCGAGTCAGAGATTCTTCATCATCAGGGGCAGATAGATTCTGCGCCGGGCAGCCCCGCACCAATAGCCCAGGCAAGCGCCATAATTCGTGCTTCCGGATGTGCTGCCGATGGCGGTCTGGCCAACGGTGAAGTTGACGGCATAGCCGGTCGAACTGGCCGGCCCGCCACCGCCTCCCGTCAGCGGCGTGTACCAGTCCAGGGCGTAATTCGTCGAGGACATCGCCAGCACACCGCTTGCCAGCAGCACGAGAGCGGCCAAGGCAAAGAGTAATGCCATCCGTCTCATTGCGTGCCTCCTTCTAGTAGTTGTGGTCCAGCGTCAAGCGCACCCCGGCGATCTGAACGTACTCGGCGTCGTTGGCGAAGGCCAATTGGAGATAGAAGGTGAGTATGCCCCGGCTTGACGAAAGTGTGTTGTAGCTACTGTCGGTGGACAGGGTGTAGCTGGTAGCCGTGTTGCTCGCATAGTTCGTTGTGTCGTTTACGAGATATTGCCAGGAGTCGGCGTCAGTCATCTTGTACAATCGTGTTGCTGTGATATAGTTATTCGCGCCATTCTGGCACTTGTAGTACACCCTGATGCTGGTAACCCTCACCGGTTGCCCATAGAGGACGGCAGGGATTGTGATCGGGATGCGGACGTATTTGCTGCCGCCAGTAGCCCCTCTATAGATTCTGGCCGCGGCGCCCGACAGACTCCACCTGGTCGAATCGCTGCTGTTGTTCTTGATGAACGCAGATCCGGGGACGAAGAGGTACGAGTCGGCGCCCTTGATGATCGCCCCCGGTTTCACTGTCCAGGCGTAGGGCACCGGGTAAATGGCCTGACGCGGCGTCATCTCCGGGTCGCTGCCCACCTTGATGCCCAGATAGAGTGTCTTGCCATCGATGTCCGAAGCCGTGCAGAAGTTCATATTCATGTTGAACAACCCGTTGTCCGCGTTCACGGTGTCCGTGTCTTCGCAGAGCGCGGTGCCGCCCGAACTGGCATCGTAGAGCCTGGCCCTGACGCTGTAACTGCCGTTGAGCGGGCTACCACCGGCATCCGTCAGCCGTCCCTGGATAGGAACGACAGAGCTTACTGCTGATCCCACCTCAACCCCCTCCGCACCGACGTCGTCATCTTGGTCCGGCCCCTGCGCCTGGATCACGCCGACAGCCAGGGCCAACAGCAACCCCACCACCAACAATCCGACAAGTGTTCGCGGGTTTTTCATTTCATACCTCCCTGGAATTGTGGATTAGATGGCCTGAGGCAGCAGTCGGTTGTACATCGCCTGCCTCCGGCTCATCCAAAGTTGGACGACTCACCTCACAGAAGAATCCTTTCGTGTCTACTTATGCTGGCACGCTCCTTTCTGGTATGTTCACGGTGGCTGCTACGGACTCAGGGAACTCCAAGAAAATAGTTCTCCCAAACAGATTCTCGATGCAGCCCACAGTAGATCGAAAAAGCAATCTGCAGGGGAGTTCCTTGAGCTTTTCCACCTCGTTTGAAGATATTTCGCGCATTCTAACAGGCTTCGTGATATCCTTCTGGCAGGGTTATTTCTCTGGAAAAACCTCAGTGCTTCAAGACAACAGGCAGATAAACCTTGTTGGGCAAGGACACGCCCACGAATATGGTTACCTGATCCGTGTCGCTGCTTCCGTCGCTGTCGGTGGCGGTGAGCGTAATAACGTGGGTGCCGGTGATGAAGTCGGTGACGTGCAGCATTTGCCCAGTGCCCACGGTCCCGCTCAGGCTGGAAGTCCAGGTGAGGGCTGCGTCGCCCAGAGTGCCGTCCTCCAGGTCAACGACGTCGGCGACCAGGGCCACCGCCTGCCCAGCCACATACGTCGCTCCGCCCGGCGGGGAAACGATCTGCGCGTCCGGCGCTTTGTTCGGCACAGTGAAGGCACCGTCCGATTCGTCCTGACCGGTGTTCACTCCGTCGGAGGCCAGGACGCGGAACTTGCCCTGGTCCGTGCCGGGGACAAAGGCGGCATCCAGGAGGAGGCTGGTGGCCGTGATGCCGCTGCCCAGCGACCGCCAGTGCGCCCCGGCGTCGGCGCTGTACTCCAGCGTGAAGTCGAGCGCATCACCGTCGGCGTCGCTCGCCGCCCACGTGACGGCAATCTGGCTGCCGTCCAGCAATTCGCCGCCGTTGGGCGCGGTGAGGGTGACCTGGGGAGCGTGGGCGCTGACTGGGCGGGAAGCCAACTCCTGCTCGCCGTGGAAAATGGCGATGCGGGCCGTGCCCGTTATCCAGGGCACGTACTCCGAGATCCGGGCCGGCAGATCCTCCGCCTGCGTGCCCACCTGATAGCTGGCGCCGGGGTCCACGTGGCGCTCCTTTGGCGTGAAGGCGTAGTCGGCCAGCGCGCCGTTCCCCGTGTCCAGCAAACGGATGCTGTACTCGCCCGGCACCCGGCCATGGATGTCCCATGCGTCCGGTACCCGGTAGAAGGTGTCCAGTTCCACCTGGTCGGTGCCGGTGTAGACGGCACCGAAGACAGCCAGGTACTCCTGTGTGGCAGCCGGCCGCGCCCGCGTGGCCGCCAGTCCCGACTCCGAAACCATGCGGTTGCGAATACCCTGGTACGTGATGTCCGATACCCACAGATCGTCGCAGTAGGTCATCAATTCTTTCCAAGCGGGCGGATGGACGTCCAGGGTCTCGATGTCGAAGCCGTAGAGCGCGCCAGGATCGGCTTCGTCCCTCGTGGGGCTGATGTCGCCATCTGGGTAAGGATATGGTCTGCCCCCACCGGCGTCACAGAACTCAGCGTGATAACGGTTATACGTGTGGCCCAGCTCATGACCCCCGTACCAATCGGCGTAGGAGTCATCGGTGTCCCAGGTGGCACACCGGTCTGGCCTCCCTGCCGGTCCGGATGCTTCTGTGCTGGGAATGCCGTTGGCCGATCCGCGCATCCAGCACGCACTGCCAGGTGGGAGCGTCCGCCAGTGGCCGTCGTCCACCAAGCCGTAGTAGCGGGTGTAGGGGTCTTCGCCACTCCCCAAGACACCACGGTCGTGATTCCACTCCAGGTCGTCGTTGACCTCGTCTGAGTCGGGCACGTGGTCGTAGCAGGGAGAAAACACACGCCACCAGACGTTGAGGCGGTGGATCGGGTAGGCCCGCCGCAGCCAGGAAGCCAGCGCCCGCCGGTCGTCGTTGCGCACGTGATAGGTGATGCCGCCAGTGGTATAGCAAGCGTCTACCATCAGGATGTTCATCTCCGGGGTGTCCTGGAACGTCACGTCTGCGATCTGGAAGTTGTTGGTGGTATCGGATTCAGCGAAACGGTCGTCGTGGTTGACCTCGGCGTTGAGGTGCACTGAGCCCCTCAGCCACGAGGAGGGCAGGTCGAAGTAGAAACTCTCATCGAGTTGGCCCCGATCCGGATCGGTGAGCACGGTGATCGTGCCGCCGGGGTTGTTGGGCAGGATCGCGCCCAAGTACGTGCCACCGGTGCCATCTCGCCAGCCGCGGAGGCGGGCGCTCACCGGACCTTGGTCGCCGTGGGCCAGGGAGCGGACGTGGAAGCGGACGAAGGTGCGCTTGTGCGATACCAGCACCACGCTGTTGTTCAGGTCCTGCACGGCCTGGTTCACCTCCAGACCGAAGCCCTCAAAGTCCAGCGTAGCCACGCGCGTCGTCGTGTCCGGCACGGACGGCCAGGCCTCTTCGTTGCCCACCTGATCTCTGGCCCGGGAGCGAAAGTCGTAGATGTGACCGTGTTGGCCCGCGAAAACGGCGGATGTAGACGCGGTATTCGTTCTCCAATCGGTCCACGTCCCGCTGGCCCCATCCCGGTACTGCACGTCGTAACGCAGGCTGTCAGAGCCATCCCCGTCGTCGCCCGGCCAATCGACCGTGAAGGACAGCCCACTGACACTGGCCGGCGACGAAGCGCTGGAGGTAGGTGGCGTGGTGTCCAGGTTGAATGGCCCGATGTGCGCCGTGTCGCCCGCGCTCCCCGCCTGGTCAATGGCCAGGATGTGCAGGTACCAACGACCATCGGGATTCAGCGGGCTGCTGGTCATGGAATTTCCGGTGATGTCAATGCCGGTGCCCGCCGAGCTGCCGGCGCTCCGCGTCCACCTGTAGGAATAGCCAGCCACACCGCTGCCCCCCCCATCGGAGGCGCTCCAGCTTATCCAGATCGTATTGTCGTTCGACCACGCCCCAATCGTGTGGCTGGACGAGACGAACGTAGGAACAGTTGGCGGTCCGGTGTCGATCCGGTACGGCCCCAGGTGTGCCGGTGCGGACCAGTTGTGAGCATTGTCCCGGGTCATAAAGTGCCAGTACCAATCGCCGTCAGCGGACGCATGCTCGCTAACGAGCAGACTGGGCGGGCCCGCGTCACGATCCAATACCTCGTCTGGCCGCTCGGTGGGATTCTGGGTGAGGTCGAATGAATAGCCATCAACCCCGCTGAGGTTGTCCGTGCCGGTGGTCGTCCAGGTGAAGAGGATCGTCGGGTCATTGTCCCACGTGCCCACCGTGTGGCTCGTGCTGTTCAGGCCGGTAGGATTCGTGGGTGTAGTCGTGTCGATGGTCACGTTGTACAATGCGCTGGTGCCGGTGAGCCCCTCCAGGTCACTGACGCGGAACTGGATCGCGTTCTGGGTGGCCGAGTCCCGGTCGAACGGAACGCTCGCAGCGGTGATCACCTGCGTGGTCGTCACGCCATCCGTGCCGGAACAGGCAGCCGGCATCCAGCCCCCTACCCAGGTGGCCCCGCCGTCGCGGGAGAAGCGGTACTCGGCCGTGCTCACATCCAGGCCGGAGCCGGCGTCGGCTACTTCGATGGTCGTGGAAATCGTTTGGGAGGTGACCCAACCAACCGGCTGGAAGTTGTCCCAACCACCGGGCGGCGGCTCGAATGCCGTCCACACCCGCACGCCGGTGGATCCCACCTCAGCAGCAACGATGTCCCGTGCGGCATCGCCGTCCACCCGCCCGAAGTCGGCGTCGTAGAACGTACCGGTGGCCGGCAGGCCGGCAGAGGTGTCGGTCCATGTCGTACCACCATTGCCGCGCCAGACGCGCAGCCCGTTTCCCTTGGTAGTGGCCAGTAGGTCCAGATAGCCGTCGCGGTCGAAGTCGGCCATGTCCAGGCTGTATACGGTTAGAGAACCCGGCGGCGTGGCCAGGCTGGTCCAGGCACTGCCGCCGTCACCGTCCCAGACCAGGACACCGCCGCTGCTGGGCGCAGCCGCAATGTCGGGAAAGCCGTCACGGTTCACATCGCCCAGGGCTATGGCCGTGTACGCGCCGGCCGTGGCCGGGGCAGTCGCCGCAGCAAAGTCATGCCCCCCGTCGCCCAGCCACACGGACAGACCGGCGCTGTTGCAGTTGGCGGCCACGATGTCCAGGTTCCCGTCGTGAT
Organism: uncultured Ardenticatenales bacterium; assembly: GCA_964508275.1. Classification (GTDB taxonomy): domain Bacteria; phylum Chloroflexota; class Anaerolineae; order Ardenticatenales; family JAADHH01; genus CAZDTE01. Next base: position 17,726 of record CAZDTE010000022.1, on the reverse strand, counting down.
CTACGTGGCCCAGCCGCAGGTCGCAATAGCTCTCACCACTCTTGAGCGTCTTTTTCAGTGTCCAACTGCTGCCGCTCCCCTGCCAGATTCCTACTCCCACAGCGTCGCCGCCGGCCACCAGATCCAGCAGGCCACTGTGGTCCAGGTCCCCCAGAGCGACGGCGTGGTAGTCACCAGTGGCGGGCAGGCCGGTGCTGCGATCGTCCCAGGCACCGCCGGCCTCCCAGGCGTGCCAGGCCCTCAGCCCACCGCTGCTGCTGGCGGCGGCCAGGTCAACCTCGCGCCGGTTGTTGATCTGTCCCCAGGCCACAGCGCGCCAGCCGCCGGAGTCAGGTAGATCGCCGGCTCCCACCTGGTCCCAGACGCTGCCGCCATTGCCGCGCCAAACGAGTAACCCTTTCTTCGAGTGTCCGGCGGCGACGTCGGTCGCCCCGTCGTGATCAAAGTCGGCCAGGGCCACGCCCCACGAATCGTAGGCGGGCGCCGGCTGAGCAACTTCGACCCAACTGCCAAACGCTTCGGGCGTCTGCGTGTTCTCCCAGGCGATGAGGTCGTAATCCTCGGCAGACCCGCTGCCGCTGGCCACGTCCAGATCGCCATCACGGTCGAAGTCGGCCAGGGCCACGCTGTTGACGTCGTCGGCGCTGGCTCCCACGACTTCCTGCGTCCAGGTGCTCGCAAACGGGGCGGCAGGACTGTACCAGCCAAGCACCTCATTGCTCGCGCCGGAGCCACTGCCGGAGACCACATCCGCCGCGCCGTCGTTGTCCAGGTCGCCCACGGCGACGCTGTTCACGGAGTCAGAACTGCCCCCGACGATCGTCGCACTCCACGCACCGCTGAACGGAGATCCGTCGTTCTGCCAGATCCCCACTTTGTGCTCGGCAGCACTGGGATACTCCATGTCGGCGACGATATCTGGACCGCCGTCGCCGTCGAGATCTGCCAGGGCCAGGGTGTTGACCGCGTCCTTGTTCACCCAAGCCACGTTGGAGGCCCAGGTACCGGAGAAGGGGCTGCCATCGTTCTGCCAGACACGGATTCTCTTGTTCGCGTCACCCGAAGCCAGGTCCAGGTCGCCATCGTTGTCCAGATCGGCCAGGCCCAGGGCGTTGGTGGCATCGGTGGTGTTCCCAACCATCTGGTAGGTGCCCCACAGACCGGTGAATGGTGTACCGTTGTTCCGCCAGGCACCGATCACGGCGCTGGCGTCACCGGAGACGATGTCGCTCCACCCATCGTTGTCCAGGTCGCCCACGGCCAGGGCCAGAACGCTGGCCGCACCACCAACGTTGTTGGCCGACCAGCCGCCGGCAAAGGGGGCGCCATCGTTGCGCCAGGCCACGATTTCGAAGGCTGCCCCGCTGCCACAGCCGCTGACCAGGTCCAGATTCCCATCGTGGTCCAGGTCGGCCAGCGCCAGGGCATAGACGTCGTCGCAGGTCCCCACCGTCTTTGAGGGCCACAGCCCCGCGAAGGGAGAGCCGTCGTTTTGCCAGACTCTGATAGCGCCGGTGGCATCGCCGGAGACCAGGTCGTCGTCGCCGTCGTTGTCCAGGTCGCCGGTTACGACTGCCAGGGTGTCACCCGACGTCGCGCCCACATCATTGCCCCCGCCAAACGAGAGCGGAGCGAGAATGGCCGAAGTTGGCGTCATCGTCTGTCCGCTCACCCCCGCCGAAAGGGTTAACAAAAGTAACACCACCGCCCCCAGAACCAGGAACCCCTTGCTTCTCACGTCATTTCTCCTTCCGCTCTGAATGAGCAAATGACAAACCGGTGAGTCAGCGTGTGCGTGGATCAGTGCAAGAGTACTCCTTGCTCTTCACCCTACTCCACCGGCACTACCCTCTTTTTCACGGCCCCCAGGAAATCCGCTCCTCCATCCATCCGTGCGACGAGAAGTCCGGCTCGTTGCGCACATGGCCATCGGGCGAGCCGGGCATCGTGAACAGCTTGACCGGCTGGCTGCCGGCGGGCTTCACGGCCCACACGCCCCACGACCCGTCGCGATCCGAGACGAACGCCAGTGCGCTGCCGTCCGGCGACCAGGCGGGCAAGCCATCGTTCGCGCCGTGGTTGGTCAGCCGCACGAGGCCGGAGCCATCGGCATTCACGCGATACACCTCCCAATTGCCGTCGCGCTGTGACATAAAGGCGATGTGCGCACCGTCCGGCGACACGGCCGGCGCGGTCGCCGAGCCATCGGCGAAGACCATGCGGAACCCGGAGCCGTCCGCGTTCATCGTTGCCAGCCCGTTCTGCGGCGAAGTGACCACGTACACGATTGGGCCATTCGGCATCCATGTGGGGAAGACGCCGTACACCGGTCCGCCGCCACGCAGGAGGACGCGGTCCGGCCCGCCGGTCACGTCCACCTCGTAGACGCGTGGCCGGCGGTCCGACTCGCGGCGCGAGAAGAAGACGAGCGTCCGCCCGTCGGGTGACCAGGACGGCAAGGCATCCTCCAGGAAGTTGGTCAGCCGACGCTGGTTGCCGCCGTATGTGTCCATTATTTCAACGCCCCGGTCGTCACTCTTCCAGCGACGGAAAGCGATGCGCAGGCCATTGGGGCTCAACGCCGGCTGGCTGGCGTAATCGAGCACACGTTGCAGGTTCGAGCCGTCGGGGTTGGCGACGTAGATGTCGTAGACGCCTCTGTCGGGCGCGAAGACAGGGAAGGCGATGCGTCCCTGGAGGGCCGATGGCACGAGCTGGCCGGGCGTTGCGGTCGGTTTGGGTGTGGGTGAGCGTTGCGCCAGCGCCACAGCGGTGGAGGTCTTGGCTGCCGCGACAGTCGTCGCTTGGGCTTGGGCAGTGGCCTGGGCCTGGGCGGCAGCCTGCGTTTCGGTAGCGGCCTGAGCCTGGGCCGTGGCTTGCGCGTCCGCTGCTACTGCCTGGGCTGTGCCCGTGGCGGCGCCAGCCAACACCTGCCCGGTGGCAAGCGCTTGCGCCGTCGCCAACTGTTGAGCCTGGGTTGTAGCCGCTGCGTCGGCTTGCGCAGTGGCCATCCCTTGGGCGAATGCCGTGGCCGTGGTCAGCGCTCGCGCCGTGGCCGCCATCTGACTCTGTGCCGTGGCCGTTGCCTGCATCCGCGTGCCAGCGGTCGCTTCGACGCGGGCCGTCCCGGTCGCTTGCACCTGTGCTGCAACCGCCCGCGCCGTTTCCGTCGCCTGCACAGCCGGCTCTATGGCCCGGCTCGCAATCAAGCTCGAAATGGCGCCGTTCGGGCCGATGAGGCGGTCTCGCGCCAGCCATCCGCCAACGCACACCGCCAGCAGAAGCAGAACGGTCACCGCCCCAACGATCCGCAGGCCCCGCCCTTCCGCATTCACGCCCCCATCCCCCAGGTGTGCCGGTCCCCCGCCGGTGGACGGAGGTGGGGCACGCCGCACCCATTGGCTGCCGTCATGACAATACCACTGTCCGGTATCGGCACTGATCATCCAGAAAGAGCCGGCATCGTCTTGGATAACCAGATCTTGCAGCGCGGTGTCGAAGGCCGCATCGTCCAGCTCGCCGGCGGCGTGCCGGGCCTGAAGCGCGGCAAACCGTCGCTCGGCCGCGGCAAAGGTTGGGGGCAGTTGCGGACGGGGAGTTCCGCACGCTTCGCAGAACTGTTGGTGGGGAGTCAGGACGTTTCCGCAATTACTGCATCTCATCGGTTGTCCTCCTCAGTGCAATGATTGATGAATCGAACGTTCGGTTACGGTTGCTGTGTCTTGGTGGTTCTGCTACCGCGTTCCGGCAACCCGAGGCCGGCTCGGCGAATGGCAGGCGGAGGGGGTCGCATCCTCATGCGGCGGAGGAAGATGTTGGCGTTGATGCCTACCTGAGTCCCGGTGCCCAAGTAGACGGTCAGCAAGCCGACCGAAGCCAACGCCACCGAACCCCACGTATTCAGCACCTGGACCAGCACCACCGACCCACCCCACCCGAGCAGGAACAACTGTGAGTTTCGACCGACGACCTGGCCGTCGCGAAAGTACAGCCTGGTGCTCAATCCGCGCAGGTAGCCGATCAACAGGCCCAGAACGAGGACCGGGGCGGCTACCACCGGATTCAGCCAGGCCCCACTCAGAAATAGGAACACGACAAGTATGGCCAGGCTCACCAGGATTGGCACCAACGCAGACCACCTACCGATCCGCCGCTCATGGCGGTACGTGAACACCACGTAGGCAATCATTGCCGCGCTGAGTACGGCGCTGATCGTGCTGATAAGCCGGTAGATGTCCATGATCTCTCCTACCCAAGTGGCGAGCCGCACTGGGCACAGAACTTGTGGCCCGGAGCATTCTCGTGATGGCAGACGTGGCAGACGATTCCCCGGAGCTGGGTGGTAGTTGCATCTGCGAAGACCTGCAGGGAAGCTCCGCATCGGCCACAGAACAGGCTCGCCGGCGGATTCCGGTAGCCACATCGCGAGCAAGGATGCGCCTGAGAGCTTGTTGCAATCGTCGCCTCCAGAGCCTGGATCTCTTTCTCCGCCTTCTCTGCGAGATCACACGCCTCTCGCGCGAGGTCTTGATCCCCGGTGTGCCGCAGCATATCTGCCGCCTGGTAGGCGGTTTCGAATGCCACCCGCACCGCTTCCAGGCGCTCTCCCGGATCCTCCAGCCCCTCGGCGAGCGTGTCCAGCATCCGGGCCAAGAAGAGCAGGTCGTTCCCTCGTGCTTGATCGAGGATATCCCAGCCCAGCGCTGCTCCCAGGTTCTTGCTGTAGGCTCCGATGATTCCCTCGATGGCCTGCTGCAGATCGTCGTCTTCTACCAATGCCCTCAACCGTAGCAGGGTTGAAGCCGCCTCTGCGTGGGCATCGCTGAGGATCTGGTAGTGATACTCGTCCGATTCGCTCAAGATGGTCAAGCCTTGATGGCAGTGGAAGAGACTCTCAGCCACGTTCTCAAGCCGTGCTTGTTCATTCCCCTCGTCCTCGGCCACGTCTGCCAGCACGGCACCCTTCACCAAATGTGTCTGCGCCAACTCCCACGGGGGTTCCTGGCCGTCGAAGAGCGTCAGAGCTGCGCCGGCGTGTTCCAGCATTACGTGGTACAGCTCTCGTCGTCGTTCACGGGTCTCAGCCTGCTCGACCATCTGCTCCAGGGCCGAAATCGCGGCCAGATGTGTTGTCCCCACGCGCTCTTGCGAGTCTTTTGTGGGGGCATCTTCCAGTTGCGTACGGATTTCATCCATCATTGCAAGCCTCCCAAGCCAGGGGTCTGAAAGCCCTAATCATCCTCCAGGCGTGGAACGCGTTTCAGTTGCCAGACGCCGTGCTCGACCAGCCATTGCCTGGCACGCTCCAACGCCCCCTCAGCCTTCTTCAAGCCCACCCTTGGGTCAAAGCCCTTCGTCGGTTTGAACGCGCCCGGTCCTCTGATCCTTCGCAACTCAGGGTTGTTCTTCTCTGCCTCCGTCCACTGCTCGCCGAACGGCCCTTTCGTCACCGGCCGGACGGCTTTCTCGGGCAAATGAACCACTTCCTCTCTCACCTGGTGCAGAGCCTTTTTCTGCTCCAGGATCGCATCCTTGGCGCGCTTTGCCGCCTCCGGACTGATTGGCTTCAAGGCCTTCTCGGCGGCCTGCGCCGCGGCGTCGTGAGCGCGGTCGGATGCCTGCATCGGGATTTCGGTGGCTGCCCTCCCAGCGCTGGTGAGCAGCTTGACTGCGTTCTTTGCCTGCTCGCTCACTCGCCTGCCTTTCAGGTGATCATCCACCTGCTTCCAATCGTTCATGTAGGTGTTGGCTTTGTCCACCATCCGCTTCGCCTCGTCCAGCTTGGTCGTCTTCCTGATCTTGTCCACAGCTTTGTCCAACGTATCTGAGGCCTTTTTGTGCGCGTCTGTCTTCAACCGGTCGGGCAGTTTCTGCATGACTCGGTCTCTGAGTTTCTTGGCGTCGTCGAGCGTTTTGTCCAGGGCTTGCAGCGTATCCCGTGCATCGAGACCGCGCCGGCGCGCTCTGTCCTCCGCAGACTCTCTGGCCGGCGCCGGTGGACGTGTCCCTGGCACCGTTCCACGCCCCGGAGGCGCGACCGGTTCGGCTTTTGCCAACTGCATTGGCTCCGTGGGAGCCGGGCCAGTCCCGTCTGGTTTGGGCCAGGGCACGCCGCCAGCTTCGGGTCCGCGTTGGCGCTCAGCACCCATCAGGACCGTGATCAGCAGCGCGGCCAGAAAGGCGGCCGCCGCGGCCTGGCGTGGGTTTGGGCTTTTCCGCCCTTCTCGGGACAGGAATACCATAAAGCTCGTCAAGATATCCCGTGCAGTAGTGGAGTCGGTCGGTTGGATGTTTCCACCGGTAGGACCGCCCGGCCCGACTCTGCTGTCCGCCGCCGGGACGGACGTAGCGGTCGCCGTCATCGTCGGCACCAGCGTCGGGGAAGCGGTAGTGGTCTTGGTAGGTGCTGGTGTGGGGGAGGGAGTAGCAGTCTCGGTAGGCTCCGATGTGGGTGTGGCGGTGGCAGTCTTCGTCGGCTTCGGTGTAAGGGTAGGTGTGGCAGTTGGTATGCGCGTTGCCGTCGCCGTTGCCGGATAGACGATCGAAGTGGCCTGGGCCGTCCACTGGCCGCCGATGCTGCAGACGCCGGCGGACCAGCTTATCTCCCCGCTGGCGGAGCCACTCTTCTTCACGACCCCTGAAAGGGTAGCCTCTGGGGCGGAGGGAGCTCCTTGCTGTCGGCACTCAATGTCCGGGAACTCGCAGCCCGACACCCATACTCCGGTCCAATTGACCTGAAGCGGTACACTGACCGCAAAAGCCCCTGAAACAGGGTCAATACCTCCAGCAAATTTTCCGGAAAAGTCATGCTGCCCTTGGTACGTCAACTGTCTGTTATTGCAGTTTATGGTGACCTGACCCGAGCCTTGCCCATTCACTCTTCCGCTCACCGAGCGCCCTGCGAAATCCACTTCCAGCCTGATCGAGGCTGAGGAAGAAGGGGGCGCACAGGCGATGCATTCACCGGTTGCGTTCGTGCCCACAGAGAATCCACCCTCCAGGACCATCTTGATAGGTTCCTGGGCCTGCGCCCGTTCGGAAAGAGGAACGACAACCACCATGAACAACAAAGCCAGGGCCAATCCAATGAGCCGCCTGTCCGCCATTCTCGCACCTCCCAGGGCAAACCGCCCCTGCCCTACGTTTGCGGAGAGGAAAGAGTCTATTCGACTAGATTGTCACTACCGCCACGGCGCATTACAAGCAGTGAATCGCTGATCCAAATCGGGGAAAAAAGAAACACGGCGCGCAATGTTGGGCATTCTTTGCCGCCGGGATCAAGAGGTTCGCCGTACGTAACCAGTGGGTCATGCTTCATGGCCCTGCCCTATGCGAGGCCGCATCGCCCCGCAGTCTAGAACCTTGCTCGCATATAGGGTGGCTGTTACCTCATTCTACCACATCCGTTCCCCTTCTGTCAAGGGGGGTTCTAGACTTTCGGGTTCCGGGCTTCAGGTTCTACACTCAACTTCCCCCAACCTACAACCTATTCCCAAATTGCCGTGCACTCCCAGACTTGACGAAACCGGATTACCTTGATAAACTATGCCTGCTGCAATTGACCGCCCATCACGTTTCACGTTTCACGCGAGAGGAGGCCTCTGATGAACACGCGAAACGCACCCCGTTCCCGACTTCTTGTTCTGCTCGCGGGATTGATCGCTGTGCTGGGCAGTGTCATCGCCTGTCAGCCGTCGTCTCCGACGCCGGAAGCGAAAGTCCCGCCGCAGATTGCCGGCACGGAACCGGCAAACGATGCCCACGCCCTCCGCAACACGGCCATCGTGCTGCACTTCGATCAGCGCATGGACCGCGAGAGCGTCGAGCAAGCGTTCGCCATCGAGCCAGACTTGACCGGCACGTTCGCTTGGACGCAGGCCAACGACCAAGACACGCTCACCTTCACGCCCGCTGCGCCGCTTGACTGGAGCACGAGCTATCAGGTGACCATCGCCACGACAGCGAAGAACGTGAAGGGCCTGGCGCTGGAACAGGAATACCAGATCAGCTTCCATACCGGCACCGAAGTCGCCGTCGCCTCGATCAGCCCGCAGGCCGGCGCGACCACGGTGGCGATGAACAGCCCAATCACCGTGCAGTTCGACGTCCCTGTGGTGGTCGTCACCAGCCTGGATGAGCAGGCCGACCTGCCCCAGCCGATCACGCTGGAACCGCCGGCCGAGGGTGTGGGGCGCTGGATCGCCTCCGACCAGTTCCGGTTCTTCCCGACCGATGGCCTGCGCGCTGGCGTCGATTACCTGGTCACCGTCGCGGCGTCGGTCTCCTCCGGGCATGAACTCACGCAGCCGTACACGTGGCAGTTCACGACCGAAGGGCCGCGCGTCTTTTCCACTATCCCCTTTACCGGCACCGAAGAAGTGCTCCGCGACGGCCACATCACCGTCCTCTTCAACCAGCCGATGGACAAGCAGGCGACCGAGGAGAGCCTGCGCCTGGTACCATCCGATTGTGTGGAACCGTGTCCCCCGCTGGAGGGAGAAGCCACCTGGGAAGATGACCGCCAGCTTGTCTTCCAACCGACTGAGCTGATGGATGAGGCCACGACCTACGCGCTGGAGATCGGCACAGACGCACGGGCCGCCGGCGGGCGAGTTGGCCTAAGCTCACCCTACCGGGCCACGTTCATCACCGTCGATCACCTGCGCGTGGCCAGTGTCCAGCCCGCGTCCGGCGCAGACGAGGTCTCCACCGATCCGGATGACGTGCGCATCGCCGTACAGTTCAACCATCCTGTGGTCCCGCTGGTCGGCGTGGCTGACCAGGCCGGCCTGCCCCAGCCCATCGAGATTGAGCCGCTGCTGGAGGGGACCGGTGAATGGCTCAACACCTCGCTGTTCACATTCCGACCCACGGAGCGGCTACTCCCCTCCACCAGCTACACAGTCACCGTCTCGGCCGGCATGACAGACACGGTCGGGGGATCGATGACCGAGGCCTATTCGTGGCACTTCACGTCCTCGTTCCCGGCCGTGATCCGCACCGTGCCCCGGGCCAAGAGTGAGTACGTATCACCCACACCGAACATCACCGTCACCTTCAACCAGTCGATGGACCCAACTGGTCTACCGGCCTACTTCCGGCTCAGCGGCCCGACCGGCGATGTGCGAGGCACGGCCGAGGTGTCTGGCACCGTGTTCGTGTTCCAGCCAGACGAGCCGTTAGAGCGGGGCGGGATCTACGAGGCGACGGTCAAGGCCGGCGCACCCGGCGAAACCGGCGGCGAAACGGCCAAGGACTATTCCTGGTCGTTCACCGTTTCGCCCTGGCCGCGCGTCGTCGAGACCGATCCGGTGGACGGTGAACCAGAGGCGAACAGCAACCGGGGGCTACGGATTACGTTTTCTAGCCCAATGGACCGCGATAAGTTTGACCAGCACCTCACGCTGGTCCCCACAGTGACAAACGTGTATACGTACTGGCGCCAATCCAACACGAAGCTCTCATTATGGGGTGACTTCAAGCCCTCCACAAACTACACCGCCACCATCGGCGGCGATGCGCTGGGGCGCTACGGCACCCCGCTGGGACCGGACACGGTCGTCCGCTTTCGCACCGCCCCCCTGAGCGCGCGCGCCGACCTGCGCAACACGGGGCGTGTGGGAACCTACAATGCCTACACCGACACCCTGGCCATAGTTTCCCACCGCAACGTTTCCAGCCTGACGTTCACACTGCATCGACTCGACCCTAGTGTGTTCATGTCCCTAACCGGTCAGGACAGTTGGCGCGCCTGGCGGTACTACTCCCCGCTGGGGCGGCCCGCCGTTGACCCGTGGACCATCGCCGTCACCACAACCCTCAACGAGGAGGGATTGACCAAGACCCGCGTTCCGCCGGACCCGGCCGTATCTCTGGACCCCGGCATCTACTACCTGGCGGTGAGGGCGGCGGAGGTAGACGAGCCTTCACGGCAACTGATGGTCGTCTCGCGCCTGAACCTGACGTTCAAACGCACAAGGACCGAGGCTCTGGTCTGGGCCACTGATCTGAAAGACGCGACCGTCGTCCCGGATCTGCCCATCACCATCTTCGACGGCGAGGGCACGGAGCTGGCCCACGGCCAGACCAACGCAGACGGCGTCTTCCGCACAAGCTTCAGCGATCAGGACCCGTGGGACACGCTCTTCGCGTTTGCTGCCGAAGGGCCCTCCTTCGCCACCGCCCTGAGCACCTGGGACGACGGTATCAATCCGTGGGATTATGGCCTTTCCACGCAATACAGCCGGCAACCGTACCGGGTCAACTTCTACACCGACCGGCCGATCTACCGCCCCGGTCAAACCATTTTCTTCAAGGGAGTCCTACGTGTCGATGATGACGCCCGGTACGAGTTGCCCTCCGGCCTGGACCAGGTTGACGTCACGGTGAACGACAGTGAAGGAAACAAGGTCTACAGCGAAACCTTGCCGTTGGACGATTTCGGCACCATCAATGGTGAAGTCACGCTGTCACCCGAAGCGACCACCGGCGACTACTACGTGAGCACCCGAATCGACAAGCGCTCGTATGGAGTGAGCTTTCAGGTCGCCGAGTACCGAAAGCCGGAGTACCAGGTGACGGTGGAGACCGACAAAGATTCGTACATCAACGGCGACACGATCAACGTGAGCGTGGAGAGCAGCTACTACTTCGGTGGCGCGGTGGCCGATGCGCCGCTGCGCTGGCGGCTCCTGCACGAGGATTACGTTTTCTCTCCCGATCTGCCCGGCTACTGGTCGTTCACCGACAGCGACGCCCTGCGCGATCGCTACCTGGGTGGCGGTTCGGAGCTGCTCAGTGAAGGGGAAGGCACAACCGATGCCCAGGGTCGCTTCACCTTCCAGGTGCCGGCCGACACCACCGAGGAGGGCACCAGCCAGCGGTTCACCATCGAGGCCGAGATCACCGACGTGAACAACCAGACTGTCACGCGGCGTACGACGGCCATCGTCCACCAAGGAGCCTTCTACGTCGGCCTGCGCCCGACGCGCTACGTCGGCAAATCGGGTGAGGAACAGACCGTTGAGCTGCGCACGCTCGACACCGAGGGAGAGGCGGTCGGTGGCCAAGCCCTGACCGTGCGCGCGTACAGCCGCCGCTGGTTCAGCGTCCGCCAGAAGGGCGAGGATGGGTACTTCTACTGGACCACCACGTTCTCCGACACGCTGGTCTCCGAAAGCGCGGTCACCACCGATGCCGACGGCAAGGCGGAAGCAACCTTCACACCACCAAAAGGCGGCACCTTCCGCGTCCTGGCGGTCGGCGAGGACCACCGAGGCAACGAAGTCCGCGCCGACACCTACGTCTGGGTCAGCAGTCGCGCGTTCATCAGTTGGCGACAGGAAAACAACAATCGCCTTGAGTTGGTCACCGACCGCAAGTCGTACAAGCCAGGCGATGTGGCCGAAATCCTGGTGCCTGCGCCCTGGGCCGGCGCAACGGCCTTGCTGACTATCGAGCGAGGCAGCATCAAGGAATACCGCGTGTTCACGCTGGAAACCAACAGCGACGTGCTGCGCCTACCGATCACCGCCGACTACGCGCCTAACGTGTACCTGTCTCTCGTGCTGGTCAAAGGGGTTGATGAACAGACACCGCTGCCGGATATGCGAGTCGGTCTGGTGAATCTGCCGGTCTCCACGGAGCAGCAACAACTGACAATTGAAGTGTCGGCGGATCGAGGGACAGAAACCTACGAACCGGGGGACACGGTCACCTATACCGTGAAAGCGACCGACTTCTCCGGCCAGGGACAACACGCTGAACTCTCGGTCGCTCTGGTGGACAAAGCTATTATGGCCCTGGCCGAAGAGCAGTCCCGGTTGTTGCTCGATACCTATTACGGGGAGCGCGGCGTGGGCGTGCGCACGTCGAGCAGCCTGATCGTCCTCGTGGACAAGGTCGTGGAAGAACTCGCGCCGACGGCCAAAGGCGGCGGCGGTGGTGGGCCTTTCGGCGCCCTCGTCGTGCGTCAGGATTTCCTGGACACCGCTTACTGGAACCCGACGCTAGTCACCGACGAGCAGGGCCAGGCCCAATTCTCCGTCCCCTTGCCCGACAACCTGACCACCTGGCAACTGACTGCCAAGGGAGTGACCGCCGAGACCCTCGTCGGGCAAGAGAAGCACGAAATCGTAACCACCAAGGACCTGTTGGTCCGCCCGATCACGCCGCGTTTCTTCGTCGTCGGGGACGAGGTGCAACTGGAGGCGGCGGTACACAACAACACGACCGCGGAGCGACCGATCCGCATCAGCCTGCAGGTGGAAGCAGGACCGGTGAAGATCGACGGGGAAACCGAGCTCGAACGGACAATCGCGCCCGGCAGCCTGACCAAGGTCACATGGCCAGTCGCCGTCCCCTCCGGCGAGGAAGTGACGTTGCTGTTCCAGGCGCTCACCACCGCCGGGTCGCCGCTCGGTGATGCCGTGCGCCTCACGCTGCCGATCTACCACCTGACCACGCCGGAGGTGGTCGCCACCGCCGGCATCGTCAAGTCGGGGGCCGGGCCAACCGTGGAGTCGATTCAGGTCCCGCCGGACGCGGACGTGTCCGACGGCGAGCTGCGCCTGGAGCTTAGCCCCTCCCTGGCCGCCGGCATGCAGAAGGGCCTCGACTACCTGCGCAGCTTCCCGTACGAGTGCGTCGAGCAAACCGTCAGCAAGTTCCTGCCGAACGTGGCCTCCTTCCGCGCTTTGCAGGAGCTCGGCCTGGAGCGTCCGGAGCTGGAAGCCAGTCTGCGCGACAACGTCGCCGTGGAGATCCAGAAGCTCTATCGCTTCCAGCACACCGACGGCGGCTGGGGCTGGTGGCTGGCCGATGATAGCAACCCGTGGATCAGCGCCTATGCCCTGCTCGGCCTCGTGGAGGCCAGGGACGCCGGCTTCGCCGTTGACGACACGATCGTTGACCGGGCCGCGCGTTACCTGCGCCGGTCACTGGGCCGGTCCAGCGATGTGGACAACCCAACGAACCTGAACACACGCGCCTTCGTCCTCTACGTTCTGGCCGAGGCCGGCGAGGGGGACACCGGTCGCACCGTCGCGCTGTACGAGCAGCGGGCAGCGCTGGGACTCTACGGGCGTTCGCTCTTGGCCATGACGCTGCACACCCTCTTCCCTGATGACAGCAGCCGGCCGCAGGCGCTGATCGCCGATCTGACCGGGCGTGCCCTGCTCAGCGCGACCGGCGCCCACTGGGAGGAAGAGCGCCAAGATTACTGGACGATGAATACGAACACGCGATCCACCGCGATGGCGCTGATGGCGCTCGCCCGCATCGAGCCGGACAACATGCTGCTCCCCTCGGCCGTCCGCTGGCTGATGGTCGCCCGTAAGGATGGCCACTGGGAGACGACGCAAGAGACCACCTGGAGCGTGCTGGCCCTCACCGACGTGATGGTCGCCACCGGTGAGCTGGAAGCCGATTTCAGCTATCAAGTTGACCTGAACGGCAAGACGTTGACTCAGCAGCAGGCCAGCCGCGACAACCTGGATCGGCCCGTCACGCTGGAGGTGGCCGTGCGGGACCTGCTGCTCGACGAGGCCAACCGCCTGGTGATCGCCCATCGCCCGCCGGAGGCCGACCAGACCGGCAAGGGCCGGCTGTATTACGCCGCGTGGTTGCGCTACTTCCTGCCCGCCGAGGAGGTGCCGCCGCTGGAGCGAGGCATCGCCGTCGCCCGCCAGTACATCGCCGTCGATCCGGCAACGCTGGAACCGACCGGCGTGCCGGTCACCGAGGCGAAGATCGGCGATGTCGTGCAGGTCAAGCTCACGGTCATGGCCCCGAACGACCTGCACTACGTCGTTGCCGAAGACCCGCTGCCCGCCGGCTTTGAGGCAGTGGATACCAGCCTACTGACCACCAGCTCGGCGGCGCAAGGCCCCGAAGTGGAGAAGCAAGAGTCAGAGCGCCAGTGGTGGTGGAAGTATTGGACGCGCGCTGTGATTCGGGATGAGAAGGTGGCCCTGTTCAGCACCTACCTGAGCCGGGGGACGTACGAGTACACCTACCTGATGCAGGCGACTACCGTCGGTCGGTTCCAGGTGCGGCCTACGGTCGCCTACGAGATGTACTTCCCGGAGGTGTTCGGGCGCAGCGCCGGCGGCCGGTTTGAAGTCAGTCAACCCTAAAGCACGCCGAAAAAAGCGTGAGACTCATCCCAGCACACGCAGCACGTTCTCGCGGGTCAGGATGTCGAGATTCGCCCTCGGCTCCAGGAAAGGGCGCACGTCGTCTACGACCTGCTCCCACGGCATGGTTCGCAACCGTTCTTGTACGGCCTCCCGCCAATTGCCTTCAGTCAGCGGATTGCCGCCCCACCCCGTCTGCCGTAAGGCATTGTTGAGCAAGATCAAATTGGGTGCCGGCCAGGTCGGGTCGCTGAGATACCACAGCAGGTCGTAGACGTCTCGCCCTTTGAGATAAGGTCGTTGCAGGATGGCGTGCAGCTTTCCGGCCAGTAGAGACGCCCGGTCGTGATGTTGCAACTGGAGTGTAACGTGGCGGCGAACGACGGTCGTCGCCAACACTGCACCGGCCGGTGGATTCGTGTCTACCTCCACCTTGATCGAGAGCACCTGTGTACGGTGCGGTGACAAGCTCAACTCGTACAGCAAACCGGGGAAGCGGACAAACGCACTATGCACCAATTTCCGGTCATTGACCTTGAGCTCCACGGCGTATCCCTCGGCAGCGAACTCGCGCCGCATCGCCCCCAGGTAAACACGAAATCCGTATTGCGAGAAGGCATGTTCCAGCGCAAAGTCCAGGTCTTCGGAATAACGGTCGCTGCCGTACAGGAAGCGTAAGGCTGTACCACCGTGGAAAGCCAGCGGGATCATCGCTCCGGCCTGCTGGAGCACCCCCAAGATACGGGCCTGCAGGTACTCGCGGACGACGTTTTTGGCCGCTGAGGGCGAGGAGCTGAGCCGTGCCAGCCCGGCAAGATAGTCTTTCACAAGGTCTCGTACTCCAACGTTTCGGCGTGCGCCAGCGCTGCAATCTGGACAGCAGCACGCTGCAGCTTCGGGCTGGCGGCGCGGTCTGCCAGGCGACGTAGTTCGGACAGGTTCAGGCCGTCCAGGTTTTGTAGACGCAGTTCCTGCAAGTAATCCCACTTGTCCCCACCCGGTTGCAAGTACACCAGGTCGAGCAGGGATTTCTCCGACGTGGCGATGAAAGCGTTCTGCCCCGCACCCAGTTCGGTCAGCCGATAACCGTACAGCAAGTCCGGCTTGATGTGGCGGAACGCATAGCTTCCCAAGGGGGTATCCCAGCGGCCCGGTTTCGCCGTCGTGACACTGGTGACCACCGGCACGTGTTCCGGAATCAGGCCGTAATAGGCCAACGCCGACTGTAGGCTGACGTACGAGCCGCGCACCAACCGGTTGGCGATCAAGAAAGGGTGTGGATTTACCTTTTGGAACGGAGGGACCAGAGCATACAAGCCGCGCCGCAGCTGGTGGAGTCGCCCTGCCCTGACCCAGCGCGAGAGCTGGCGGCGCACGTCAGCGGGGTCTACGTCGCCGGCTAGGAGCAACCCGGTCTCGAAGACCGGCTCGTCACCCACAACCCCGACCACCTGTGCGAATTTCATGCCACTATGATACCACAAATGGCATGTTATGGCAACAGCCCTGGAATGGAGGTAGCGGCAAAAGGTTGCCATCTTTCCAAAAGTTGGCAACTTTCACCCTGCATGCTCAATCCCGCTTGAATTTGCTGTAGTCCGGCGCGCGGTACTCGGATTGCCCGTATCCCTCGATGTCCACCAACGCTTTCACCTTTAGCGGCAGGCCGAACAGGTTGATGAACCCCTCAGCGTCGCGCTGGTCGTAGACGTCCATCTGGCCGAACGAAGCGTAGTCCTCGCGGTACAGGGTGTGCGGAGCCTTGCGCCCCACCGCAATGCAGTTCCCCTTGTAGAGCTTCAGCCGTACCACACCGGTCACGTTCCGCTGCGTGACCTGCACGAAAGCGTCCAGCGCTTCCTTCAGCGGCGTGAACCACTGGCCATAGTAGACCATCTCGGCGTAGCGCAAGGCGACTTGGTCTTTGTAGTGTATCGTCTCCCGATCTAGGCAGAGCGATTCCAGCTCACGGTGTGCGGTGTAGAGGAGCGTGCCGCCCGGCGTCTCGTACACGCCGCGCGACTTCATACCCACCAGCCGGTTCTCCACCATGTCGATCCGGCCAATGCCGTGCCGCGCCCCCAACTCGTTCAGCCTCGCCATCAGCGAGATCGGGCCTTGGGCCACGCCGTTGATCTTCTTGGGCACACCGGCCACAAACGAAATCTCCACGTACTCCGGCTCGTCCGGCGCCTCTTCCGGGGAGACCGTCAGCAGGTACATGTCCGGCTCCGGCTCCTCCCAGGGGTCTTCCAGAATACCTCCCTCGTGGCTGAGGTGCCACAAATTGCGGTCACGGCTGTAAATCTTCTTCTCGGTCGCCGTGACCGGCACATTGTGTGCCTTCGCGTAGGCCAGCGCGTCCTCCCGCGAGCGGATGTCCCACTCTCGCCACGGGGCGATCACCTTCAGCTTAGGGTTCAATGCCTTGAAGGTCAGCTCAAAGCGCACCTGGTCATTCCCCTTACCGGTGCAACCGTGGGCGACCGCGTCGGCCCCCTCCAGCTCGGCGATCTCCACCTGCCGCTTGGCGATGAGCGGGCGGGCGAAAGACGTACCCAGCAGGTACTTGCGTTCGTAAATCGCGCCGGCCTGCATCGTGGGGAAGATGTACTGGGTGATGAACTCCTCGCGCATGTCCTCCACGTAGACCTGACTGGCTCCACTGGCCAGCGCCTTCTCGCGCAGGCCCTCCAGCTCCTCGCCCCCCTGTCCCAGGTTCGAGCAAAAAGCGACCACCTCGCAGCCGTAATTCTCCCGCAGCCAGGGGACGATCACCGAGGTATCCAGCCCGCCGGAATAGGCCAGCACCGCTTTCTTGATTTTGTGTTCCACAACACGCTCCTTTCTTGCTACGGAAACTGTGGCGTAGCGCTTTTCTGACCGTTGACGGTCGGCCGGCGGCGGCTGACCGTGATACTCTTGCAGACTTTTCACTGTGACCCGCTCTTCACGGACGGCACGAATGGCCCGCACGGCCGCCGCAGCGCCGGAGAGGGTCGTGATCAGGGGCACGCCGCGAGCCGTCGCCGCGACGCGGATCTGCCGCCCATCGCTGAACCCGACACGGCCCAAAGGCGTGTTCAAAATCAAGTCAATCTGGCCATCGTGAACGAGATCCACAATGTTTGGCGAGCCTTCGCTGGCCTTGAGCACCGTTTCCACCTCCAGGCCGGTCTGCGCGAGCGCCTGTGCCGTGCCCCGCGTGGCCATTAGCCGGAAGCCGAGCCGCGCATAATCGCGGGCGATCTTGACGGCCGGGCCCTTGTCGTTGTCGTTGACCGTGACCAGCAGGGTGCCGCCGTCGAAGGGCAGGTGCTGGCCCGCGCTCCACTCCGCCTTGGCGAACGCTTCGCCGAAACCGCGTGCCGCGCCCATCACCTCGCCGGTGCTCTTCATTTCCGGACCCAAAATAGCATCGGCGGGCGGCAGCCGGTTGAACGGCAAGACCGCTTCCTTGATGAAGACGCCCGGCGGTACCGGCTCCTCCGTGAACCCCAGCGCCTCCAGCGAATGGCCGGCCATCACCTGTGTGGCGATCTTGGCCAGCGGCACGCCGGTCGCCTTGCTGACGAAGGGCACCGTCCGCGA
>CAZDTE010000021.1:0-33302 GCA_964508275.1 uncultured Ardenticatenales bacterium | reverse complement strand
CTAACAGGCTTCGTGATATCTTTCTGGAAGGTTTATTTCTCTGGAAAAGCCTTACCGGTCATCGATCACCCAAGGAGGAGCAGCAATGAGCATTGGCACCATCTTTGGCACAGTCCTTTTCATCTTCGGCGTCATCCTCATGGGCATAGCCTTTCTGGCGACGGTCGGGCGTACCGATATCATTTCCGGATTCACGATCGTCTGGTTCACGCTATTCGGCTTCATTCTGTGCATCACCGGGTACATCATGGCCATCAGCCCCTGGATCAATGAGCAGGTCCGCAAACTGACCCGCAGGGGATGACAGCGCCTTCTCCCAGATACACCCACCGCACTGCCCGCCGGCGAAGGCATGAGTGACGTGCTCTTCGGCAGTTGAGAGTCTGCCCCGAAATAGCTTCCGCACCCGTCCCCCGGGAATGGAACCCGGCCCCAAGACGGGCATCTGCACCAGATTGCCTCCTGGTTGCCGCACACACAGCCTCTGTTTCCCGAGCACCGTCAACAAATTCATATACCAATATTTTCAAAAATTTGTACTTTTAAGGTTTTTTGGTTGTCAAAGAGCTAAAGCTATGATATAATGGAACCAGCCTCCGTACGTCCTTCACGTTGATTTTGGGTGAAGCGGTCCCGGAAACGCCTGGGATTCACGCCCACCAATACTTGCCCGCTCACCTGACTCACGAAGGAGAGCGGCTTTTTTGCGAACCCAGGACGGGAGGCCTTGCGGTTGTGTGGTTTTCTGGTTGCGGTCAACAGAGTCCGTAGCTCTCCGCCTGGACGCAGTGACCACGTGCTGAAAAAGGAGGTCTCCATGAAGTACATTCCCTCAAAGCCCAAACGAGCACTGATCATGCTGTTTGTAGCCGTTTTGTTATCCCCCTTTGTTGTGCCGGCATCCGGCAACCTGGCCGGCGGGACGGGCGAACGCTTCACGAACGGCAACTTCGAAGCGGGGTTCGGCCCGGCAGGTGTCGCGGTAGGCTGGAGCGGGTTCCACAACGGGGGCCAGGCCAGCTTCAGTTGGCACGACGACACCTGGGCCCCGGTAGTCTGGGACGGGCAGCACTCTCAACTGCTGGAAATCCACACCTACAACCTGGGCGGCTCTGATCCCAACCGGTTCATGGGCATCTATCAAACCATTGCCGTGGTGCCGGGGACGAATTACAACCTCACCCTCCACGGCATGATGCGCGCCGACCCCGGTGGACCGGACGTCCCAGACGTGGCCAGCTACGGCTACCGCGTGCAGTGGGGGTATGATCCGGCCGGTGGCACGGACTACAACGCCGTCACCAACTGGACGGACGTCGGCTGGAACAGCGTGCACCCCCGCGTCTCGCCGGGAAGCATCGAGTCATTCTCGATCTCGTTCACCCCGACCACGGGGAAGATCACCGTGTTCATCCGCGCGCTCAAGAAGTGGCCTCGTGCGGATGTCGAATTCAACGTAAACCTGGACGGTGTCAGCCTGGTCGGCGCAGTTCCGCTGGACACGGTGGCTCCTTCGGTCAGCATCACGGCCCCTACGTACCCA
This sequence comes from uncultured Ardenticatenales bacterium, assembly GCA_964508275.1. Taxonomy (GTDB): domain Bacteria; phylum Chloroflexota; class Anaerolineae; order Ardenticatenales; family JAADHH01; genus CAZDTE01. The sequence continues at coordinate 31,759 of CAZDTE010000021.1, read as the reverse complement.
CAGGCCGGGCGGGCCAGCACCGTTCACGTTTCGGCGTCCAACGGCGTCGGCGTAACCGACGTGCGCCTGTTCGACAACGGCGCGCTGGTGGATAGCCGCACCTACGCGGTCGGCATGCTCAACTTCGCGGAAGATTTCTCGTGGACGCCGGCCAGTAACGGATTCCACACCCTGCGCGCCGAAGCGAAGGACGCCGCCGGCGGCCTGGCCTCCAGCAGCATGGTCGTGGCCGTGGGCGAAGTCGGCGAGTTCATCTTCAACGCGGGCTTCGAAGAGGGCTTCGCCGCGAACGGCGTGGCCACCGGCTGGACGGCGTTCAACAACGGTGGCAGCGCCCACTACGGCTGGTACGACGAAACCTGGTCACCGGTGATCTACAACGGGGCCCATTCCCAGTTGATCGAGATCAACACGTTCGGCTTCGCCGGCTCGGAATCGGATCGCTACGCCGGCATCTACCAGACGATCACCGGCCTCGTGCCGGGCGCGACCTACGAACTCTCGATGCACGGAATGTTGCGAACCCGCGAGGACGACACGGACCGCGAAAGCTTTGGCTACAGGGCACAATGGGGCTATGACCCGAACGGCGGCACCGACTGGCAACTCGTTTCCAACTGGAGCGACGTTCCCTGGAACACGATCTATCCGCGACTATCGCCGGGCACGATGAAGAGCTTCACGACTTCGCTGGTCGCCCCATCGGAAACGATCACGCTCTTCATCCGGGGCCAGAAGAAGTGGGGAACCGCCTACAGGGAGTTTGATTTCAACATCGACGCCGTCAGCCTTTCCGGATATCGCTAGTACAGCAGGTGTTGGGGGTCAGGTGTCGGGGATCAATCCCCGGCCCCTGGCCCCAAGCCCCCTTTCCAGCCCCCCGATCCACCCTTGGACACGGCGCCGCTGAGGCGCAGATAGCGCGCCGGGAACTCCGGGTTCTACCCTGTTTCCTGCTCTGCGCCCTCGGCACCCCCTGCGAGGCCTCCGTGGTGAAACGATTCTCACCCCCATTTTGAAATGCGCCCGAGACACAACTCCAAGTTGACAGAAGGGCCTGCCTCTGCTATACTTATCCTGGGCTGTGGAGGGATGGCCGAGAGGACGAAGGCGGCGGTCTTGAAAACCGCTGTGGGGAAACTCACCGGGGGTTCGAATCCCTCTCCCTCCGTCAGGCTTCGTGGGGAGGTCGCATAGTCTGGTCGAGTGCGGCCGCCTGCTAAGCGGCTAAGGGGGCAATAACCTCCTTCGCGGGTTCAAATCCCGCCCTCCCCGCCATGCGAAGAAGGGCCGCTGACACGGTTCAGCGGCCCTTTCTTCTGACAAAACCATCAGAAATGATCCAGTAGATCGCCGGCAAAGGAGTAGCGCCATGTCACGTTACAGCACTCGGTCGCACTGGTCTATGCTGCTGGCCGTACTCGTCATCCCCCTTCTCGCCTGCGGCCCCCTGTCCGGCAAGGTGAAGCAGGCGAAGGAAGTTGCCGAAACCGCCCAACAAGTGGCGACCGGCGTGGCCGCCACCGTGGAAGCCAAAGCGGATACCGCCGCGCCCGTCGGAACCGAAGTCCCGTCCGCCGGCCAAGCAACTGAACCGGTCAAGGAAGTGGACGCAGGGCAACTGACACACCTCCTCGCCAACGTCGTCAAGCTGGCCCCCGTTCACGCCACCAGCCTCTGGGCCAGGTACAAAGGGCAAGAACTCCAGGAGAAGGCGCGTGTGGAAATGGACATTGACGAGGCAGGGAACCGCCATGTCTTCGTCTCTAGCGGAGATGAGGACACCTTGCGCACCGAACTCGTGCAGGTGGATGGGGACATGTTCGTACGGTCAGGCCCCGACGAGGAGTTCCTTGTACTTTCCGGGCAGGCCGGCGCGGGGGACCTGGACTTCATGGCCTTTTACGGGGCGCCCTGGCTGCTCTTCTTCAACGATGTGGAACAAGCGTCGCCCGTGGGGAGCGAGACGGTTAATGGATTCGAAACCGACAAGTACGATATCAAATTCAACACGCTGAGCCTTGGCCCTCTTGGCGCGGCCGCCCTGATCCGCGGGGGCCTCGTAGACTACAAAGGCACCGGCTGGATCGAACCGCACTCCCTTGCGCTTGTGAAATCGTCGGTGGACATCACCGTGAAAGACAGCGGAGATGCGCAACCCACCATCCTGCAAGTGCGATACGACGTGACAAAGGCGGATGTGGCACCCATTCAGCGACCGTCCAATGTCTTTGCACCGCCCACACCGGGTTCGTGAACGAGACGATCCCCGGCATTCACGGCTGGAATCCGTAGCCCCCGCCGTTCAGCCGCGCCGCGCCCCGCGGACGATTCGATGAAGCGACGCTATCTTGTTTCCGCCACGATTGCGCTCGTGGCGCTCTCTGCCCTGGCCACGGCCGGCTGGCTCGCCACTGGCACACCTCTGCTCCGCCAGATCACGGGCGAAGAGGAATTGCTCCCCCAGGTGCGGGGCGTCGGCCACCTCGTGTCCGGATGGCTCCGGCCCTACCCACGCACCGATCCCAATCGCCCCGTGGCGAACAGCGGCATGAACCCGCAGTGTGTCAACACGTTCCTGCAGAACGAGGTGGACCCGGCCAAGGTCGATCGGACCCTGCAACTGGCTCAGCAGGCCGGCTTCGTCTGGATCCGGCAGGAGTTCCCCTGGGAGGACATCGAGATCCACGGCAAGGGTGATTTCGAGGACCGCCGCAACCCGCCGTTCCGCTCGGCGTGGGAGAAGTACGACCGCATCGTCGATCTGGCGACCCAGCACGACGTGCAAATCATCGCCCGGCTGAGCAACCCACCCGCCTGGTCCCGCGCTGAGGGCGACGCCGCCGGCCCGATGGCTCCCCCCGACGATTTGCAGGACTACGGCGACTTCGTGGAGACCGCCGTGCGCCGCTACCGAGGGCGCATCCGCTACTACCAGATCTGGAACGAGCCGAACATCTACCCGGAATGGGGCAACCGCTCGGTATCGCCGGAAGGGTACACCGCCCTACTGCACGTCGCCTACACGCGCGCCAAGGCGGCCGACCCGGATGTCGTCATCCTCAGTGCGCCGCTGGCCCCTACCATCGAGCTGACCGGCCGGGACCTGAACGACTTCCTCTTCCTCCAGCGGATGTACGACGCCGGCGCGCGGGATTACTTCGACGTGCTGTCTGTGCAGGACTACGGGCTGTGGTCCGGGCCGCTGGACCGGCGCATGAGGCCGCGCGTGCTCAACTTCTCCCGCCCGATGTACATCCGCGATCTGATGATTCGCAACGGGGATGGGGACAAGGCGATCTGGGTTTCCGAGGTGGGGTGGAATTCCTCGCCGCCTGAAGTGCCCGCCAACTACGGCCGCGCCAGCGAGTCGCTACGCGCACGCTACGCCGTGGAGGCATATCGGCGCGCTCAGGAAGAGTGGCCGTGGATGGGCGTCATGTGCTACTGGTTCCTCAAGCAGGCCGACGACCGCGAGCGCGATCAGGCACAGTATTACTTCCGGCTGCTGGAACCGGACTTCACCCCGCTACCTACCTTCGATGCCCTGAGCCAGGCCGCGCGCGAGCCGCCGTTCGTCGGCGTCGGATTCCACCCGGTGGACCACTATGCCCTGCGCTACGCAGGGGCCTGGCAGGTCGGGGCCGACGAGATAGAGCCGACGACCGCCAAGCGGCGGGTCGGTCTGGAAGGCGCCCAATTGACCTTCCGCTTCCGGGGCGATACGCTTGACCTCGTCGTTCGGCCCGCCGAGGGATCCGGAGCGCTGCAGGTCACGGTTGATGGTGGTGTGCCCCGGGCGTACGCGGTTGGGGATGCGTCATCAGCCGCAGGAAACCTGCGTATCGCGCAACGCCTCGGAGCCGGAGAACACGTCGCTGAGATCACGATCCTGCGGGGACCGGTGACTCTGGAGGGGCTGCTTGTCCGGCGTGGCCTGACGAACTGGGTCAAGACTCTGATCGCCCCCTGACGTTACGGCTGCGGCCGACCCCCCACCATGCCCAGCAGATCGTAAGCCTCCACCGGCTGCTCCCAGCCTTTGATCGTGAGGGGCGGTAGACGGCGTGCCTCTACGTGCGGCTGGACGCGCCGGTAGGCCGTGGCATCGAGCAAGATCCGGCCGGCTTTGGCGTTCTCCTGCAACCGTTTGGCCAGGTTGACCGAATCGCCAATCGCTGTGTAGTTGCGCACCTCCTTCGTGCCTACGTTCCCGACCACCGCCTGGCCGGTGGCGATGCCGACACCGAAGCTCAGCCGCCGCTCGGGAGCAACGACCTGGTGGTGCTCGACGATGGCTTGCTGGAAGCGGAGGGCGGCCCGCACAGCGCGCCGAGGATGAGCGGCTTGTGGCAGCGGTGCATTGAAGATCGCCATCACCGCATCCCCCATGAACTTATCCAGCGTACCTTCTTCGGCGAGAATCGCGCCGGTGGCGAGCGCCAGGTAGTCGTTCAGCGTGTCCACCAACTGCTCGGGCGAGAGCGTATGGCTGAACGTGCTGAATCCACGGATGTCGGCGAAGAAGATCGTCACCTCCTGACGCGTTCCCCCCAACCGAAGCTGCGACGAGTCTGCCAGCAACCGCTCCACCACCGATGGAGCCACGTACAACTGAAACATCTGGCGGATGCGCTCCCGCTCGTACTCCAGAGCGCGCTGCTCAGTGAGATCGTCCAGCACGATGGCCACGCCAGTGTGCCGCTGGGCCGCGTCTCGCAAGGGAGACAAATGGAGCCGCAAACTCACCTCCCCGCGCTGGGGCACGTTCCGTTCCAGCTCGTAGGAGAGGTGGGTAGCAAATTCTCGCTTGATCTGCTCGATCTGCCGGGGAAGCGCCGAATCGAGCAGGAACGAGAGGGCATCGCTCAGAGTTTTCTGCAAGACATCTTCGCCGGAAACATACAGCATCCGTTCGGCTGCTGGGTTGAACGCCGTGATGCGGTCGGTCAGATCGGTGGTGATCACGCCGCTGGCCACGCTGGAGAAGATGTCCTCCATGTAGTTCTTCATCGTGGTGATCTCGTCGATCTTCTGTTTGAGGCTGGCAAAAAGCCGGGCGTTCTCAATGGCAATGGCCGCCTGACTGGCGAGAGAGCCCAGAAACCGCTCGTTTCCGGCGGTGAAGGCTGCGGGGCGTTTGCTGTCCACGGTCAGTGTGCCGATCGCTTGTCCGCCCACAACGAGTGGTGCCACCAACAGAGAGCGGATGTCCGAGCGAGGCGAGACAAACCGGGGGTCGTCGCGAATATCAGGGACCCGCAGCGTGCGCTGTTCCCGCAGCGCGATGCCGGCGAGACCCTGATCCACAGAGAGATGACCGGTCTTGCCGGTGCGAGCCGCAGCCGGCGCAACTGCCTTGGGTTCCAGGAACTTTCCGCTGTCATCGAGCAGGTGCAGTACGGCTTTGTCCGTTGGCGGGACGGCGCGGATAGACTCCTCGGTGATCTGTTGCAGTACCAGTTCCAGGTCCAGCGTACGAGTGATGCTCTGGCTCACGTCGTAGACGGCGTTCATTTCCTGCAGGCGTTGCCGCGTTTCGGCGAACAGGCGCGCATTCTCGATGGCCACGGCGGCCTGATCGGCCAGGGCCATCAGCAGGTCCCGGTCTTGCGAGGAGAAGACGCCGGCCCGAATCCGGTTGTCGGCATAGATCACGCCATTGACGGCACCCCGCAGCCGGATCGGGACGCAGAGGATCGACCGCAAGCTGAAACTGACCACGCTAGCTTGGGCACGAAATCGCGGGTCTTCCTGGGCGTTGGTGGTGATGATCGGCTGGCCCTCTGAGGCCACACGATCGACCACGCTGCGGCTGATTTCAAACGTCGGTGCCTCCAGCATGGTGAGATCCAGGTTGTGGGCCGTGCGCGGCGTGAACCGTCCGGCGCTGTCCCGCAACATGAGAAACGCGCGCTCCGCACTGGTGACGCGCACGATGGCGTTCATCACCAGGGACAACACCTCATCCAGATCGAGCGAGGAGTTGACGGCGGCAATGACCGTGTAGAGCATCTCCAGTCGCTGGCGGCGCGCTTCCTCGGTTTCCTGCGCCCGGAATAGATCGTCCAATCGCATTTTCAGGCGGGGCAAGTTGCGCCCGACGGCCAGCGCCCGCTTCCCGGTCTGGGAATTGACCAGGAGCGCCCGTTCCAGGGCCTCTTCAACGTCCTGCCGGCCTTGAGACCAGCGCTGTTCCAGGTTTCGGAGGGCCTCGTGCTGTGCGGCCAGAGTCTCGGTCAGGCTGGCCGTGCGGCTGCGGAGGGTTGTGACCTGCTCTTCGACCAGCCGTCGGGCTGCGCCCAGGCTGTCTTCAGGCTGCGAGTTCATGGTGCCGGTCATCGCGCGCGGCTGCACACCGCCAGGTATGAAAACCGGTGCATTACCGCCTCCCCGATTCGCCCCGGCACCGATTCACTAGGGGAGCCACACCGGGTCCCAGTCATTGTGCTGGCCGTCGCCTATGAGGTGGGGTGCCGAGCCATCGGCGTTCATGATCCAGATCTGCTTGCGCCCAAACTCACGGTCGGACCAGAAGACGATCTGGCTGCCCTCCGGTGACCAGGAGGGATGTCTCTCCGTTGCATTGGGCGTGTCCGTCAGTTGGCGATCGTTCCGTCCGGGGAATTCGGTGACGAAGATGTCATCACTGCCCTGTCGTCGAGAGACGAAAGCGATGTGTACGCTGTCCGGAGCCCAGGACGGGTCGTAGTCCAGGGCCGGGTTGAACACGAGTTGTGACTCCGGGCCTCGGTTATCCAGCCAGCGCACGAAGATTTCCGAATCTTCCTCCGACACGAAACGAACGATCGCCTCGCGCAGGTTGTCGGGGGAGCGCGGTATGGCCTGGCGGGCCTGATCGTAGATCGCGGTGTCTGGCAACCGTTGCCAGTTTCCTCCATCGGTGTCCATGATGTATAGCTGCTCCTGGCCCGTGGCGTCCGATTTGAAGGCGATGCGGTTGGAGGTCGCCACGACGGCCGGCGGTGGGGCAGCTTGGGCCACCGTTGGCATGGCCGTGGGCGATGCTGTCAGGCTCGCCGTCGGCGTTGCAGTCGGTGGGACAGACGTCGCGGTCACGGAGGTTGGCGACTCGGTGGGCGTCTTCGTATCCGCGATCGCCGTCGTGGGCGTGGGCGACACCGCAACGGCCACCGGCAGCGACGTTTCGATCGGCGATGGGTGGCGAGCGGTCGGCGTCGGAGGCAGACGAGTCGGCGTGGCTGGAGCGACGACGGCCAGCACGGTGGTCGGTGTCGGCGAGGGTGTCTCGGTACCGCCGCGAGAGCGCAAGAGCCATCCGCCCACGACGATCAGCAGTAGGGCGACCACGCCGAGCACGGGCCACGGGATCTGTCGCACCACCGGCTCCGGCAAGGGGGTCGGTGGGGCTTCCGGCGGCGCTGTCTGCGGCGCTTCCACCGCTTCGGCTGTCAGCTCCGGCAATGGCTCGATCGGCGGGGCCTCATCGGGTTCAACGAGCGGTTCCTCCTCTGCCGGCTCACGTTCCTCCATCCCAGTTAGAAGGGCATCGATCTCGAGAAGCAGCTCGCCGGGCTCGTGGAAACGGTCGCCGGGGTGCTTCGCCAGCATCGTGCTAACCAGATCGGCAACGGAGCGGGGAATGTCTGCGCGAATCTCGCTGACCGGCAAGGGGACGTGCGAAATGTGCTGGCTGATGATCGACCAGGGCGTCTCCGCGTCGAAAGGCAATTGGCCGCAAAGCATTTCGTAGAGGACAACGCCCAGCGAGTAGATGTCGGAGCGGGTGTCCACGGCCTGGCTCATGGCCTGTTCGGGAGCCACGTAGTACGGCGAGCCGACGAATCCGGAGCCGGTGATCGTTGCGAACTCCTCGGCCCGGGCGATCCCGAAGTCCAGAACCTTGATCTGGCCATCTGGGGTGCGCATCAAGTTCTGTGGCTTGATGTCCCGGTGAACGATCCCCTTCTTCCACGCTTCCTGCAGCGCCTCTGCCACCTGGCGGGCAACGGAGAGGGCGACCTGGGGGGGCAGAGCACCGCCCGTCTCGCGAAGCACCTCCTTCATGTCCTGTCCCTCGATGAATTCCATGACCAGGTAGTGGGTATCGCGGTCCGCGCCGTAATCGAGTACGCGAACGATGTTCGGATGATCGAGGGTCAAAGCCAGCTTGGCCTCACGAACGAAGCGTTGGATGTAGGCGGGGTCATCGGTGAACTGAGGGTAAAGGATCTTGAGCGCGACAGTGGCTCCGGTCTTGCGGTCAAGCGATTCATAGACCCAGGCCATGCCGCCGCGTCCCAGGAAAGCCTTTATCTCATAGCGGTTGCTGATGACCTTGCCAATCACATCTCTCTCCGGGGCGCGAATCCTTGTGCGCCAATAGCCGATCCTGCAGGGCCGGCCCAGCACAGGATGTCGCGACGCTGTTTCGTGACGCCTGTCCCTATTCTATCCGAATTCCGGTCGGGCGTCAAACAACCTTGCCTCTTGGGTCGCGGTACGAGCGGGTCACCGTTGCAACGTCACGAACGTGAGTTGGCCAGGGACGATCTCCAGTGTCCGAACAAGCGTTCTCTCGCCCACACGCACCGCCAGTTTCCACTCCCCGGCCGGCAGATCGCCCATCACGAGATTCTCGTTCCACTCTTCGTCTGGGCTGATCTCTTGGGCCGGATACGTCGTCGCCGTGCGGAAAACTTTATCTGCGTCGGTCAGTTGCACGGTGGCAAACGCCTCAACCACGGGCTGCCCTGCACGGTCCAGCACGCGGGCCAGCAGCGTGCCGTTGCCGGGCCGCGCTTGCAGCCAGAGTTCCGGGTTGCGGGTGTGGGCGTACGTATTCTGGCCAACGCGAACCTCGAAGTGCAGGTGCGGGCCGAGCGCCACACCGGTCATGCCGACACGCCCGATGATTTGGCCGGGCGAAACGAGGTCCCCCGGGCGGACGAGCAATTCCGACAAGTGGCCGAACAGGGTGTAGACCGGCTGGCCCCGATACTCCTGATCCAGTTGTACGACGACGAGCAGGCCGTAGAAAGCGGTCTGTGGACCATAGACCTGGTCGCTATCTGGCCCAGCGACAATCACCTGCCCGGGCGCAACCGCCTGGATCGGCGTACCGGTGTCGTTCACAAATTCGACGCCGTGGTGGATCGGGTATTGCCCTTCGGCGGTCGAGCCGTAGGGATAGAAGTGCGCGACCCAATTGTTGAACTCCGGCGAGATCGGGCGGGCCAGCCAGAAGTGGCCGGGAAGCGTGATCGGCGGTTGTTTGGGAATCGCCGTGGCCGTAGCCGTTGGCGTAGGAGTTGGTGTGATCGTTGGGGAGGGCGTGGCGGTGAAGGTGGCCGTTGGGATGCGCGTGGCGGTAGCGGTGAAGGTGGCTGTCGGTGAGGCGGTCGGAGTACCCAGAACTGAAGCCGTAACGGGCCAGCCGGCGGTAAAGGCACCCAGAGCGATAGCCAGGAACAAGGCACCGGCCAGAGTAACGATGAGTGATTCGCCGTTCGCCGGCGGGTGTTCGGGCATGGTCAAGGCGTAGGTAGGGCCGTCGTGCCCGGACTCGGTGTCGGTTGTGTGGCAACGGGCGACACAGGTTTTAGCCAATCCTGGACGACCCAACCAACCACATCTTGTTCGTCGCGCACGCGCCACCAGGTAAGACCATCTTCCTCCTGCGGGCCATCCTGCACAACCAGGCGAGCGCCTTCATGAACTATCTTAAACGTCACGAAGTCCAGGCCGGGACCGGCGCGCAAGCGCAGGTCCAACCCCTCCGTCCCGGTGACGACTACCGTGGCTCCTGTGGCTACTTGGGGAAAGGGGGTCGCGGAGGCGGTTGGCGTCGGCGTTGCCGGCGTCGGGGTAGGTGTAGGCAGTGGCGTATTCGTGGGCAACGGTGTGACCGCCGCCGTGAGCGTGGGCGTCGCGATGGGTGTTGCAGTAAGAGAAACGAAAGCTCGCCCCGTCGCACGCAGAACAGCTACGCTTCCTCCCCCCACGAGCAGCAGCAACACCAGGATGGCCCCCAACAAAGTGATCCCATTCACGGAAGCGTCGTTGGTGCGTTTTGGCCGCCCGGAGCCGACCGGATTCTGAGTTGTCATTGTCCGCTCGTCAGTGCTTTGTCGTTAGCGATCAGCAATCGACATTCTGTGACCGCTGACTGGCTGGCCGTCCTGTTGTCATCTGTCTTTCTTGGTCACGTGGTATCATCTCAATAACCTGGGGAACGCCCCCCGGCCCCCAATTCTGGGGGAGCACATGCCCCCCCCCAAAGTTGGGGGGGCGCGACGTTCTGCTCACCCCGAATTATTGAGATGATACGTCACGTGCTATTATAACGGCGATGAGGTCGGAACGCAAACGCAAGGCAGATCTACCTTTAAGGGAACCCCAAGAAAATAGTTCTCCCAAACAGATTCTCGATGCGGCCCACAATACTTCGCAAAAGCAATCTACATGGGAGTTCCTTGGGCTTTTCCACCTTGTTTGAAGACATTTCGCGAATTCTAACAGGCTTCGTGATATCTTTCTGGCAGGTTTATTTCTCTGGAAAAGCCTAACCGTAGTGGTTGGTTAGGTGGGGTTGCGGCCCGCGCTGTGTAGCAGTGCTACCAGGCTAGTGCCGTACGAAAAACAAAGCTCTCCTTAGTAGGAGAGCTTTGCTGTTGATCCAAGCCGCTCTGCTATCCGTCAAAAGGCTCTCGACTTACAGGTGGCTGTGAAAAAGACGGGTGCTGAAGTTGTAGGACCGCCTATATCCCTCGGTCTCGTCTCTGCAGTTTCGATTGGCGCCGAAGAGCTTTGCGCAAGCCCTTCTTCTTTTCTTTGCGGCGCAATTCGCTCTTGGAAATAAACCAGCGCTTCTGGCGGTAAGCGCTCAGAATACGACTGTGGGAAACTTCCTTACGGAATCGTTTAAGCAGTGCTTCTTGTGTCTCACCGGGGCGTAGTTTCACCGTCATTCTGCATACCTCACCTCCTTCACTTGAGTTTTCCTGGCAAGGCCAGGCATTATCCGGGGTTGCTTGTCTCGACCGGAACCGGCAGGTCTTCTGACTCATCTGTGGGCGGCGCCTCCTCCATCAAACCGTGCCACACCTGCTCGTCCATTTCGGGAGGCTCCGATTCCATCGCGCTGCCAACCGCCGGCGCATCTTCGGTCCGCTCAGCAGTGGCGTCTGTTGGTTCTGCAGGAACATCAAGGATTTCTTCAACCTCAGATCCGTCGGCAGCCACAAGGTCTGCTGCCGGCTCTTCTGATTCCCCAGCACCTTCGGCATCAGCAGCTTCGGGTGTCATCTCTGCAACGACAGCATCTTCTGACACGGTTGCGTCAACGGCTTCGAGCACATCTTCAGTTGCACCCTCGTCCGCGTCGGCCGCAGATGACTCAACCAGTTCGGGCGCTTCACCGATTACGGCTTCGTCCCCCAAGACAGGTGCGTCAACAGCTTCGGTCTCTGCCTCATGCTCTGGCTCCTCTTCGGGAAGAGCACGTTTCAGGCTCAGGCCAATCCGCCGGCGTTCCACGTCCATGCTGATGATGCGCAGACTAAGTTTCGCACCCCTGTTCACCACTTTTCGAGGATCATCTACCGGCCCATCGTCCAACTCGGATACGTGGATGAGGCCCTCGACGCCTTCCGCCAGACGGGCAAATGCCCCGAAATCGGTAACGTTGGTGATCTCGCCATATATTAGGTCGCCTACGGTATAGTTCTGGTCCACCTGAGACCAGGGTTCCGGCTGTAATTTCTTGATGCTGAGAGCGATGCGTTCTCGCTCCTGATCTACGTTGAGTACATAGACATCCACTTCCTGGCTCACGCTCAACACATCGCGCGGATGCCGCACGCGCTGCCAGGAGATCTCGGACACGTGAACCAACCCGTCCGCACCGCCCAGATCAACGAAGGCACCAAAGTTCATCAAGTTCGTCACTGTGCCGTGGCAGACATCCCCCGGCTGCAAGGTTCGAAGGAGCCTTTCTTTCTGCTCTTTCCTCCACTCGCGCATCGCTGCCCGTTCCGACATGATCAATCGGCGGCGGCGGCGGTCGACCTCAATGACTTTCAGCTTCAGTTCCTGGCCAACCATTTCGTTCAAGCGGTCGATACGCGGTCCCCCGCCGGTAGGCTGGGGCAGCTTAACCAATTGGGAAGCCGGCACAAAACCGCGCAACCCGTAGAACGGAACGATCACGCCACCCTTGTTGAAGTTGGCCACGGTGGCTTCGTGCAGCTCGCCACTTTCCATCATCTCTTGAGCCTTCTGCCAATCCTTCAGGGTGCGGGCCATATTCAGAGACGCGACTAGGCGGCCCTCTTTGTTCTCGGGCTGCAAAACAAAGACCGTCACCGTGTCGCCTTGGTGAACGTTCTCCAGGGCCTCGGGACCAAGCTTCTCCAAGTCACGCCGAGGAACCACCGCCTCCAGTTTCAGCCCGACGTCAACCAGAATCTCGTCAGACTTCTTGGAGAGTACGACCCCCTCGCAAATGTCTCCCCGTTTTGGCTGCTTGTAGTCGTACTCCTCCTGTTGAAGGTACTCCCACATCAGCGAGTCTTCTTTCTTGGCCTCGTGCTCATCAGGGACAAACTCGTTCATTAAAACTGATCTCCTCTTGCAGAATTCAACCGCACGGCCGGCCGTCGGTTTCGGTCATCCACCAACTCCTGATTCACAAAGAAACCCCCGACTGCGCCGCTAGGCCACGGCAGCCGAGAGCTTCACGCCCCCCAACTTACATTCATTCCTCCACGGAACAGACGCGATTTGGGCTCAAAGACCTGGAGCACTTGGTTTACGTTAGCGGCACTGACGTCAGGCACGCAGTAGGTTCAATCTGGGGTTGCTGCATCCTCACGTAGCCTACCATCAACCCCCGGTTGAAGACCGTCTGACCTGCGAGCCAACTCGTGTGATTGTGTCACTATTATACAGCACGAGATGAATGTTGTCAAATGCCTTTTGTTCCTTGGGCCACGATTCCGTTGCCCATCTGGCCAGCACCGCTACGAATTCCTTCGGGAGAAAGTTTGGGGGCTGGTTGTCCGGATCCTGGCCTGGAATCACGACCACGGTTGCCCTGTCCGGTCAGCACTGGGCCCCAAAATTAGACGCGGTGCGCATGACATCGAATAGATCGATTCGCCCGTCGCTGTTTAGGTCCAGATCCGGGGCATATCGTGGATCGCCAGAATTGCTGTGCCAGGCGTCCACGAACGATTGCACGTCATCGATCTGGACATCGCCATCCCCATCAACATCGCCCACCAACTGGCACGGCACTCCGTACTGCCAAACACTGCTGCCTACCGTCGCCGCGTAGACCTCCGGTCCGTTGCCGGTTCCGGTGAGCAAGGCGATCACTGCGTTGTGGCTGAGGCCGGACACCATCGGGCTCCAATGCGCACCGCGATCGGTTGACCGGTACACGTCCCCGTAGGCAAGGGCTGCGTACGCGGTGTGATCTGTGGCGAAGTCCGGGGAGATGGCCAGGGCGCGCACATCGTTGTACCACAGGTTCAGTCCTTCCTTGATCGGCGTCCACGTCGCGCTACCGTTGTCGAAACGAAATACACCGTCCCCGCCTTTCGTCGCCGCAAACAGGGTGCCGTCGGTTGGGAAGCCCGGGGAGATGGCCAAAGACAGCACGTTCATGTTGGTCAAGCCGCTGTTCACAGCCTGCCACGAGTCGCCGCGATTCGTGGATCGGTATACGCCGCTGCCATACGCGCCTGCGAACAGGGTGTTGTCGCTGCTGAACGACGGCGATAGCGCCAGTGCCCAGACCGTGCCACTTCCCAGGCCACTGCTGGACGCCTGCCAACTGGTCGCCCCGGTCGTCGAGCGGTACACGCCCCCGCCAGTTCCCACATACGCCGTCCGATCCTGGCCAAAGTTGGGGGAAAATGCAGCGGCATGGACTTCGTGATTGCCCAGGCCACTGTCCACCTGCGTCCACGAATCGCCGCTGTCGGTGCTGATGGCCACCCCCTCGTTGCCCCACAAGCCGTTGCCGGCCAGAACCGTGTGGTCGCTGGCGAAGTCTGGGGATGCCGCGACGGCCCAGATGCTCATCATGAGCAAGCCGCTCATCGAGCCGTTGCGGGCCTGCCAGGTCTGGCCACCATCGTCCGAGCGATAGAGGCCGCCGCCGTTGCTGCCGGCGAACAGCGTGCCATCCGCCGCCGCAGCGAGGGCATGCATCCGCTGTGCGGCCATCCCCTCTCGCGAGAATGCCCACGTTTCGCCAAAGTTGGTCGACTTCATCACGCCGGTGCCGAACACGCCGGTGAATACCGTGCCGTCGCTCGGATAGTTCGGCGAGACCGCCACGGCCCAGGTGTCGGGCAACGTCTTGCTACCGTTATCCCCTGGATAATCGCGCCGTTGCCAACTCTCTCCGCCATCGGTGGACCGGAAGACGGCCCAGCTCGGCCGGCCGATGTACACCGTGTCGGCCGCCGTGATCCCGTCGCTGGCGTCGTAGCCGGGCGAGATGGCGATCGCTTCGATGTCCAGCGGTGAGCCGATGCCGGTTGCCTTTTGGGTCCAGGTCACGCCGCCATCGGTCGATTTGTACACCGCATGCGCACTCGTGCTGGCGAAGACGACATGGTCGCGGGTGAAGGCCGGCGAAACGGCGATGTCTCTGATGTCGTCAACCGGGATGCCGGTGGCCGAAAGCGTCCAGGTCCCACCACTGTTGACCGATTTGTACAGCCCGCCACCGTCCGTGCCGGCAAAGACGGTTTGATCTGTCCCGAAATCCGGCGACAAGGTGACGGCCAACCCGTTGGTGCTGCCAAGGCCGCTGTTCACCGCGGTCCACGACGCGCCCCCATCGGTCGAGCGGAAGAAGCCGCTATCGGTGGCGGAAAACAGGGTAGCAGGCGTCACCGTGGGGATGGAGATGGCCAGGTCGTTAACCGTCACATCGCCCATCCCGTTTTTCGCCGCTTGCCACGTTTGCCCGCCGTCCGTCGTTTTGAAGACCCCGTTGCCGTGGGTACCGGCCCAGGCGGTCTTATCCGACGCGTACCCGAACGAAAGGACCAGGGAGTAGATGCTCCAATTGTCCAACCCGCCGTTGGCCGCTTGCCAGGTACTCCCCCCATCGACCGATCGGAACACGCCTCCACCGTTTGTCCCTGCGAAGAGGGTATGGTCTGTCGCGAAAGCGGGCGAGATGGCGATGGCCGTTATCGCGCCACCCCACGGCCCGTGGGATGACCACGTCGGCGATTGGGCCTGCAACGGCGCCGCCCCGGCGAGCGCCTGGGTGGCCAAGAACGCCACGATCAACAATCCCCATTTACGCCTGGTCACAAAACCCCTCCTTCAACACACCACGAGGGCGCGGTCGGCGACTCGCTGCTCACGACCTCAGTATACCCTGAGCCGGACACTTGCGCAATAGCGCGCTGGCACTACTCAACGCTCGCGGGCGAAAGTTGCTCGCTATTGCAAAGGATGTTACAATAGCCCGACTTGTCAGCCCAGGCACAGATTCCGGGCGACACCTGCAACTGTTCGACCAAAGGAGCAAAACCGATCCATGATCAGACAGCGCAAATCGACCGGGCTGGCCTTGCTGGCCCTGCTACCCATTCTCGCCGTGGCGTGCAGTTCCACGTCATCGTCCCGGCCAGCCTCTGAGCCAGCTCCCCCAAGCCCGGCCGTCAAAACCTTCACGCCGCGCCCGACCTTCACACCGGTGGCCGTAGAAGCGAGCGTGACACCCACCGCGGCCGCTACCCTTACGCCCATCGGCATGGTCGTCGTGCCGACTACCGCGCCAGACTCACCCGCGGAACCAATCGAAACAGATTACATCCAGCACCCACCCGAACGCCCCCCCAGCCCTGGCCGCGTGGTCGGCGACCGCACCTACCCGCCCGGCGCGTATGAATTCATCCACGATCAGTTCGGCGTGCCGCCGCCGTTGGGGCGTGTGTCCGACTCGTTCATCGAATCGCTGCCGGCCATGGAGCCCGGCCTCTGCCCGTTGAGCGGATTGCCGGTCAGCGATCCGGCCGTCTTGCAGCGCCGGCCACTGGCCATCCGGGTGGGCAATGCACCGGCCGCCCGCCCGCAATTCGGCCTCGCCAAAGCAGACCTGGTGATTGAAGCGCTTGCCGAAGGGGGCGTCACTCGCTTCACGGCCCTCTACCTGTGCCAGGACGCCGACCGTATCGGTCCGGCGCGCAGCGCCCGGCTCATTGACCTGGAGATCACGCCGATGTTCGGCGCCGTTCTGGCTCACGTTGGCGCCAGCCAGCCGGTGCTCGACATGATCATCTCTTCCCCCTTTGGCGATGACAACATCGACGATTTTCTGGGTCACAAGGGTTTCAGCCTTGACCCCAACCGGCGGCGACCGTTCAGCACCTTCACCAGCACCGCTGCGCTTTGGGAGCAGGTGGTTGCCCGTGGTCGTCAACACCCGGTCAACTTGCGCGGGCTCGTCTTCTCCGACACCGCGCCGCTCAATCCCTCCGGGCCGGCCACAACGATCAGCATCCCTTATCGCACCGGTCTTTCCGACGTCTATTACCGGTACGAGGCCACTTCAGGAAGGTATCTTCGCGAGCAGGCCGGCGAGCCGTTCACTGATGGGGGCAGCGGGGAGCAACTGGGCGCCGACACTGTGGTCGTAGTTTTCAGCCACGTTACCGTGACGCAGATCGTCGAGGATTCCCTGGGCTCCCTCTCGCTGCACCACGACCTGGGCGGCCAGGGAAAAGCGTTGCTGTTCCGTGACGGGCAGGTGTGGGAAGGGCTGTGGCGGCGCGAAGGCGAAAACGTCATCCTGCACTATGTCGCCGCCGATGGTACCCCGCTGGCGCTGAAGCCGGGCCAGACCTGGGTGCAGGTCGTGCCGGACGATTTGGCGGTCACGTGGGAGTAAGTCTGCCGGCTCGACGCTACCCCACGCTATCCGAACGCTCATTCATCGAACAGAAACGTTGATTCCTGGTAGTAGCGAATCTCCTTGCGACTGAGCTTCGTCTTGATATGATCGTGCAGCCATACGTTTTTCGCCTCCGTTGAGCGATCTCCCTGGAGAGTCGACAGGGGCAGGTTGCATCGCAGAGCCCGGTTGGGGATGATGTGGCGGGTGATCCCAGTAGGCAGCTTCGCGTGGTTGGTCGCCAGGGTGACGATGTCCGCCGGGGCGAATGCCGGGAATACGATCAGTGCCGTGATGTCTTCGTAATAGTCCAGTTGTTGACTGATGTCGTCCGTCTTCAGACGAAAGATGAGGGCCGTGCCCTTGTAGGTGTCCACCACCCGGTTGAGCAGTTCCGCATGGGCCTGCAAGGAGAGATCCGCGCCGGACAGGGCACAGACGGCGCCGTCTCGAAAGACCAC
Organism: uncultured Ardenticatenales bacterium; assembly: GCA_964508275.1. GTDB lineage: Bacteria > Chloroflexota > Anaerolineae > Ardenticatenales > JAADHH01 > CAZDTE01. The sequence continues at coordinate 14,389 of CAZDTE010000021.1, read as the reverse complement.
ATAGGCCATGATCCGTCGCGCGGCCAGAAGATCTCGCGCCGTAAGCAGATCGACCGGTCGCGTGGCCAATCCTGGAATGGCCCGAAGCAAACTGAAGAACTCCTGGTGATCCATGCCGGTCACCAGGTGATTCCACGTATCCAGACCGACCTCGTCGTAGTGGACGACCTGCACCAGGATGTGGGGCACATTCAACTGCCGCAAGGCCGACACCCGGTTCGCACCATCCAACACAACATACCGCTCGGCCCCTCCTGTGGGCAAGGGGGCCACGATTGGCGGGTTCTTCAAGTACCCGTCGGCCGCAATGATCTTTTGCAGCCGCCGAATGCGCCGCTCCTCGCAATCCTCGTGCAACACCAAGTCTCGGATATCCACGATTCGCAAGACCGGTAACTCCCGATCCGTCATCTCAAACGCTCCCTCTATCTACTGCGCTGTCATGAAAACAGCTGCTCTCTCCCCCCTCCGGCTCCCCCGCTGGGGGGAGTGAACGCCAGCCACTTCCCCCAGCGGGGGGAGCTCTCGCGCTGGGCGAAGGCCTGCCTGGGGCAGGTAGTCTCCCGACCAAGCCAAGCACGGTTCGCCTCGGTGTAGGGGCAGTCCTTGTGTCTGCCCAGATCGGTGAGCGACCCCTTTATCATCCACCGCCTAGCGCATCGCGCAGCCAGTTCGCGATCAGGTCCTCCAGGCCATCGGCCCCGCCGAGCATCTGCGTGCCGTGGCCGGCATTGTCATAGAGTTGCGTTTTCGCCTTCCCTTGCGCCAGGCCACTCAACGTAGCCACCGTCTGTGCGGCGTACGCGTCTGTCTTGCTGGCGACGAAGAGGATGGGCCGGTTGCCGTACGGCTGCATGGACGCTTCGGTTTGCACGCCGCGGTAGTCCAGTCCAGGCGAGAGCAAGACCAGTGCCTTGACGCCCGGCTCCACGGCAGCAGAGTTCAAGGCCAGATTGGCGCCGATGCTTGCCCCCACCAGCCCGACACGGGTCCGATCCACGCTCGGCTGCCCGCTCAAGAACTGATACGCCACAGCCACGTCGTCGCTCATTTTGTCCCACTCCTGGCTACCGCCGCTCTCGCCGTGACCGCGCAAGTCGAAGGTGAGGATGGCAAAGCCCCTGTCTTGCAACGCAGCAGCCAGCGAATCCCAGTCCGCCCGTTGGCCGGCCACCATGTGAACAAGGATCACGCCAGGCGCGTTGCCTTGCGCCGGTTCGAAATAGGTCCCCACCAGGCTGATCCCATCGGCCGTTGTGAACGTGACCGGGGTCTGTGCCGGTTGCCCGCCGGTCGTCCCGGGTGCAGGGTAGGCCGGCGGGGGTGCGGCCGGCGGCATACCGCCGGGAGGCGCGGGGTAGCTTTCTCCCTGCTGTACGGGCGCTTGGGCCTGTCCTGCAGTCGTCGGGATAGCCGGAGGCTCATCCGGTTTCTTTTGCCCGCCACAGGCCTGGAGCATCATGCCCAATGCCAGGGCGATGATCAAACCAATCACGGTTCGCCAGCGAATGTTCATCGTATCCTCCTCCAGGTCAACTCCATTGCGGCCGGTCTGCGGCCGGCATTCGCGCCGGTTGACGAACTTGAACGCCCTGGGCTGCCGTCCAAGCCGGCAGTCAGCTTTCCTCTAGCCGTCGGGCAACGACAGCCAGGCCGTAGCCAGCTCGCTCGCCCACCCCGTCAAGCCACAACACCAGGGGATAGAGCAGCAACGAACTCACCATATAAATCCCCCGGCCGGCACCGCGAGTCATGTCCAGCCCGCGAAACAGATTGAACGCCTCGTAGACCACAGCACCCAGGCGGGTCAAATAGTACCGTCCATCCAGCGCAGAAAAGCCGTGCCCTCGCAGCTGGCTTTCCAGCGTTTCCTCGTCGTAGCGATGTACGACATGGTACGTCTCGGCCAGGTAGCGGCGCAGTCCCTCCTCCAGCGTGTCGCCGTTGAGCACCTGGGGCTTGAGCAACCGGTTCTGCCAGCGACGCGGCAGTCGCGACAGAGCACCCAGGGCCAACGGCCGCTCGTCGCAATCCACAGTGAGGAACAGTCGGCCACCGGGTCGCAGCACGCGACGCATCTCAGCCAGCGCCCGGCCATCCTCCGGGATGTGCTCGATCACGGAGTTGCAGATCACCAGGTCGAAGCTGCCGTCAGCGAAAGGCAACTCCGTCAGCGAGCCGGCCAGGTAGCAAGCGCGCGCCGGTCCAACCGATCCCTCGCCCAGGCCGAGGAGGCGAGCCATCCGGAAACCTTTGTCGACATCATCCGCCGACAGGTCCACCCCGGTCACTTGCGCGCCATCCAGGGCCAGCCCCATGAAGTAGTAACCGTGTCCGCAGCCGGCGTCCAGAACGCGCAGGCCCCGAACAGCGGGCACATTCCGATCCACGATCGCCCCTTCCACCGCACGCATCAAGTTTAGGTAGCGCAGACGGGGCAGGGCCCACCGCGCAACCGGTCGAGGCAGCAGGGAGAGAATGTCCATGCCCGTTACGCTTCACCCATTTCTGATCGGACATTTACCCCGCTGCTTCGCTCGAAGGACCGGATCCGGCTGAGGATGGAGCGCCCGCCGTTGAACACTCGGCGGACGTCATTGGCACCGCGCACGCGTAGCAGGGTGTTGAGCATGAACTGCGGTCGGAGGTAGAATTGGCGGTAGGCATCAATGCGCGCCTGCTCCACCTGCGCCAGAGAGAGTTCCGGTGTCTCGATCATGGCCCGCTCGGCCGCAAAGTCCTCCCATGTTTCGGCGCGCAGCCAGCCCTTGGCCTTAGCCTCTTCGTAGAGCCGTGTGCCCGGGTGAGCAATCGCCACCGCGAACTGGACGCTGTCTGGTGCCAGTTCTTTTGCCAGGTCAATGCTCTGCTGGATCGTCTCTTCTGTCTCTCCCGGCATACCGAAAAGGAAGAACGCCTGGCGCTTGATGCCCACTTGTTTGCAGAGGGCGAAGGTCTCGCGAACCTTCTCCAGGGAGATCCCCTTGCGCATGCGGTCCAGCAACTCCTGGGAACCGGACTCGATGCCGAAGTAGATGTAGTTACAGCCGGCATCGCGCATGGCGGTGAGCGATTCGCGGTCTACGGTATCCACCCGGCTCTGGCAACGCCACTGCACGCGGTTGTGCAAGCCCCGCTCCCGAATCAGGCCCATGATCTCCATCAGTCGCCGGCGGCCAAAGGTGAAGGTGTCGTCGTCGAAGTAGATCTCGTCCACGCCATGATCCGTCACCACCTGTTCGATCTCGTCCACGACGTTCTCCGCCGAGCGGGCCCGAAAGCGATGGCCGTACATGGTTTCCGGCCACAGGCAAAAGGTACAATAGGCCGGGCAGCCTCGCGACGTGATCATGGTTGTTGGCGTGCCTCCCTCGAAGACGGCAGAGCGGTAGTCGGTGTTGGGCACGACTGCGCGATCTGGGAAAGGGAACCGATCTAGCTCCATTTCCAGCGGCCGGTCTGGTGTTGCCCGGACCGCCCCGTTCTGGCGGTACGACAACCCCTCTACCGTCGCGAGATCGCCGCCATCGGCGAGCACGCGGGCGAGGTGGCGCAGCGTGTACTCGAATTCGCCGCGCAAGATGAAGTCCACCTGCGAGTATTCTTCGAGCATCTCCCGATGGAAGTAGGTGCTGTGTGACCCGATCATTGCCGTGCGCACGCCGGGGATCGCTTCCTTGACTGCGGCAGCAGTCGCCAGGTCAAAATTGATCGACGGCGTAGAGCATTCTATGGCTACCAGGGCCGGCCCGATCTGCGCGACGCGTTCGGCAAAGGCCGGGATGTCCAGTTCGTGCACGATGCCGTCGAGGAAGCACACATCGAGGCCATCGTCACGTAGTACCGAGGCGGCATAGGCCAGGTAGATCGGGTACTCCAGGTACTTATCGCTCCGCTTGTGCGGCCAGCGTACATCCGATCGTGCCCCGTACCCTGGACCGGGCCAGGGTGGGTTTGTTATCAACACACGCATGAGAATCGTTCCCTTCTAGGTTCCTTGACCTGCCTTACTGGCAGTTACGTATTCTTCGCAAAGCGTCACCAATTGGTCTGTTAACCGTCGCCACTCGAACCGGCTGCGCACCAGTTGTCGACCCCGTTCCCCCATTTGGCGGCGACGCGCGTCATCATCGAGGAAGAAGCAGACCTGTTCGGCAAAGTCTTGGGCATCACCCGGCCGGTAGAAGCGGCTGGCCTCTCCGTCCGGCACAACCTCCGTCAGCGCGGGCAAGCGGGGCAACACGGCCGGCACACCGCACGCCCAGTACTCAAACTCCTTCAGCGTCACCCGCCCGCGAGCGGAGAGGATGTCCGGCAGCACCACCAGGCCGAGATCGCTGGCCGAGATGTAGCGGGCCACCTCCGCCTGCGGGACCCAGCCGGAAAAGTAGAACGTTTCGGTGAGGCCGCGATCTCGCACCTGCGCCTTCAGTGCGGGCACGGCCGTCCCGTCTCCGACAAGCCAGAACGTGGTACGCGGATAGCGTTCGAGAATGAGGGGGGCCGCGTCCACCAACAGTTCCGGCCTGTCCTGCGGATCGATGACGCCGTGGAAAACGCAGACGTGTTCCGCCTCCGGCGACAGCGAGGATCGCAGCGACAGGCCGTCCACGGCGTGGAACACGTTCGTGTCGACGCCGTCATGGACGATATCCACGCGTGCTTCGTCCACGCCGTACCGGCTAGCCAGAATGTCACTCATAGCCCGGCTGATCGTGATCACGCGGTCCGAACGCTGCACGGCCACCGTCTCCATGCGCCTGCCCAAAGCCAACGCCAGCCGGATGAGTGGCGAGGAATACTCCTCCAGGTATTCGAACAGCAAATCGGTCAGGTCCAACATCGCGGCTCCGTGCCGGTTCAGTCCCTGGGCCGCGATGGCGGCGAAGCCGGCCACCGTGTTGTGGGAAACGACCAGATCGGGTCGCTTCCGACGAGCGTAGGCCACTGTACGCGCGATGTTCCACGGGTAGATGGCCATGTACTTTCGCATTTTCCGCGGGTCCATGCGGCTGACGCCCGGCAAGGGAAGCAGGTCGTGGCAGCCCAGGGTTTGCAGAGCCTCAGCGCGGGGTACGCCGATGGTACAGGCCACGTACACCTCGTGGCCCCGCTCCACAAACGACCGGATGATGCTGTGTGTGCGCGGCGTTCCTCCCCCGCTGATCGGTACCAGTTGTTCAAAAATGGAAACCAAAACCTTCATCTCAAGCGTAAGCTTTCGTAGATCGCCTCGAACTTGCGCACTTCCTCGGCCCACGTGTATTGGGTCTCCACGCGCTGTCGTGCGCCATGGGACAACCGTTCTCGTTGCGGCCGGTCGGCCAGCAAGTGCAGCACGGCGGCCGTAAATTCGGCGTCGGCGTGGTCGGTCAGCCAGATTTCCTCGCCGTGGCGGAACTGCTGTCCCTCGGCCCCGATGCGGGTGGAGACGATGGGCCGCGCGCAACTGGCCGCTTCCAGAATCTTGAGCCGCGTGCCCGAGCCTGAGGTCAGCGGCACAAGCACCAGGTCCGAAGCAGAAAGGTAATCGGCCAGATTGGGCGACGCCTGCGCCCGGCCATCCACAAAGCCTGCGAAGCGCAGTTGTTCATTCTGATATCCCAGCAGCGGCTCGAACTTCTGTCCAATCATGAGAAAGACGGTTCCGGGGTGTTCCGGCAGCACAGCCGGTCGCAGAGTCTCGGCGATGTAGCGTACGGCCTCCACGTTTGGCACGTAATCCAGCTTGCCAACGAACGTCAAGAGCGGCGCGTCGGGCGCGATGCCGAGTTGCCGGCGAACATGGGCCGCCCCATTGGGCCGGTAGCGAAAGGTCACCGGATCGGCGCAATGGCTGATAACCGTGATCTTTTCTGCCGGCACGCCGTAGATGTCTTGCAAGAAGCCGGCGTCCACGTCCGAGACCGCTACCACGTGGTCTGCCGAGCGACAAGCCCAGCCTTCTATCCGGCGAATGACCGGTAGCAGCGGACTGTCCAGACCCATGCGTTGGAATTTCAGATACTCTACGTTCTCTTGCACCAGTACGATCGGCGCACCGAAGCGCCGGCGCAGCCAGGCAGCGGCCGGCCAACTCCACAGCAACTCGGCCTGGATGATGTCGGCGCTGCCGGCCTCGCGCCACAGCCGCTCCGCGTCCCGCACGTACGCCGGGTTGAAGAGCAGCCCTTTGTAGCCCAGCCGATCTAACGGCGTCTCGCGAGCATATCGGATGGTAAGGTTCGGGTGGACAAGGTCAGGCTCTCCTCCTTCGCCGTAAAGCGTGTTGAGCAACAGCAAGAGACGATGTCTGTCGGCCAACTCCCGGACTGTGTGGTAGATCGCTGTGCTGCTGCCGTGCACCGGGGGAAAAATGTCGCATGGAGAGAGAATCTGTACCCTCATCGATCATCAAATCATCAGGGACTTGGCCGTCAACTCTTGTTCCACCTGTTCGAAGCGGTCTTGGGCCGTCTGGTGCCGGACCCAGTCGACCAGTTCGGACACTCCTTCCAGAAAGCGAGTGGTTGGCTCATAGCCCAGGAGGTGTCGAATCTTGCTGATGTCGGCGAAGCAGTGCCGGATGTCGCCCTGGCGAAAGCGGCCCTCAATTCGCGGCGCGATCTCTTTCCCCAGCTCCTTCCCCAGAAGGCGAGCCACATCCAGAACTGTCGTCATCCGCCCGGTGCCGACGTTGAGGGCCTGGTAGTCGGCCTCGTTTCGTTCCATGGCCAGCATGTTGGCCTGCACGATGTCTCTGACGTGCACGAAGTCGCGACTTTGCAGGCCATCCTCGTAGATGACGGGAGGGTTGTCATTGAGCAGGCGGGAGGAGAAGATCGCCGCCACGCCGGTGTAGGGATTAGAGAGCGCCTGGCGAGGCCCGTAGACGTTGAAGTACCGCAGAGCCACCGTGGGGATGCTGTAGGCCATACCGACAGACAGGAACATCTCTTCGTGGTCCCGTTTCGTCACGGCGTAGATGGACGTTGGGTAGAGCGGCTTGTCCTCCGGCGTCGGCTCCGGCGAGACCTCCTGCCCACACTCTGGGCAGCGCATCTCCCAATCGCGCGCGGTCAGTTGTTTTTCACTCCGCAGTCGGGGGTAGACCGGGCCACAGTCCAGGCAACGGTAGGCCCCTTCGCCATAGATGCTCATTGAGGAGGCGACGATCAGTTTGCGCACAGCGTGATCCTCGTTGGCCAGCACATCCAGCAGCACGGCTCCGCCCAGCGTGTTTGCCTCCACGTAGCGCTGGATTTCGTACATCGATTGGCCCACGCCCACGGCCGCCGCCTGGTGGAAAACCACATCCACGCCATCGAGGGCCTGGCGCAGGGCGTCCCGTTCCCGCACATCCGCCACGATCAGTTCGGCTTCTGGGTGCAAGTAATCCGGGCGTTGCGTTCCCTCGTGAACTTGTGGAACCAGCGCGTCGAGTGCGCGGACGGTGTGTCCCCGAGCGATCATTTCGTCCACCAGGTGCGAACCGATGAAGCCAGCTCCACCCGTCACCAAGACGTTCATCGGCATAGATGGTCTCCTCTTCCGCACATTGCGGCGCGGGAAACGCGCCGGCCGTTAGCAAAGATGATTCTCGCCTTTCGTTTGATTTCAGTTGGTGCATTGGTGTTATACGGCCAGCCATCGGGCCGCAGGCAATCTTACCATAAGAGGGGGCAGAGGGCAAATCACTTCTTCCGCTCTCATTCCTCGTACGCTACGTCCAATGCCTGCCGCAGGTCCAGAGCGCCGCCGTAGAGCGCCTGACCGATGATCACGCCTTCGACGCCGGCATGCTCCACCGCCTTCAGCTTGCGCACGTCGTCGATGGAGGCAACGCCGCCGCTCGCGATCACACGAAGGCTGGTCTCGGCGGCCAGGCGGGCCGTGGCGTCCACATTCACGCCTCTGAGCATCCCATCGCGGGCGATGTCGGTGTACAGCGCCCGACGAAGGCCTGCTTGCTGCATGGCTTTACCCAGCGTGATCACGTCGACATCGGAATCGGTCGTCCATCCGTGTGTGGCCACACGGCCATCGCGGGCGTCGAGCCCGACGACGATCCGCTCCGCACCGAAGCGGGAAACCGCATCACGAACGACATCCGGCTGCTCCACCGCCAGCGTGCCCAGGATGACGCGCTCTACTCCAAGGCTCAGCAGGCGGGCGATGTCTTCCAGCGAGCGAATCCCACCCCCGAACTGCACGCGGGTCGTCACGGACGCGAGGATACGCTCTAACGCGGCACTCGCCGCAGATGGTTTGCCCTGGTGCCCGCTTTCGCCGGCATCTCCCAGCGCACCGTCCAAGTTGACCACGTGCAGCCAGGTCGCGCCGGCGTCCACCCACCGACGAGCGGCACGCGCTGGATCGTCCTCGTAGACCGTTTCCGCGTCGGGCCGGCCCTGGCGCAAGCGCACGACACAACCACGCCGCAGATCGATTGCCGGAAAGATAATCACGTGTTCCCTCCTTGCTGTTACCTCGCTCCTGCCAGACAGCACCCGTATTGTACGGGAACTGGCTGTTCGAGTCAAGAGAAGGCCTTGCTCGCCAAAGTCTCCTGACCGTGGCGAACCAAAGGGCTCGGTCGGGAGACCGTCGCCCAGCACGAAGTCATTTTGCCGGCCAGAGCGCGTGAGAAAACAGCATTTGACATTTCCGTCGGTTCCGTGCTATAATTACGTGGGTCTGGCTGGCGTTGCCGGGGCCAGACGGCGGTTTTACACGAGAATCCAGGAGGAAGCCTTTTCAGCGCAGCGTCGCGCACCCTATGATCCAAGACGAGAGACTGTTCCCTACCATCTGAACCGGCCGATCCGTGCCACATCAGGGACAGGTGGTTTTCTTTTTTCTGGGGATTGGATGACTCTCGTCTGGAAAGAGATCTGGGTTGGATTACCTGGCTCATCTGGCGCGTTGAGCCACAGTCACGGTTTACGCAGCTTTTACGCAAGCTTCACAGGACGTTTACTGACAACACAGGCAGTTTGCGCTACAATAAGAGCGCTTGGTGAAGGGTGCCCTGGATTGGCCTTTCGCGATCTCCGGCAAAAGGCCGAGAATCGAAGAAGCCGTTGGGCACAATGGGAATGTTGTCCCATTGCCATCGGGGAGATCATGCCCTATAATAGCAGCACAATGGAGTTTTGCTAAGGAGTCGTCCAGAATTAGGTCCGCACTTTTCATGGTGTTTCCACGGTGAAAAGTACGAAGTTGTTTCTGGACAAGTCCTAATCGGGCGGTTCCCTTGGAACTTCCGCACTTTCTCAGTTTATTTGCCGACGAGGTCCCATTCGCCAATGAGGGCACAGATGCAATCCGGGCATCAATACCAACACGACAATCATTACATCATGCGGAGGCTTTGCTTTACTAAACTACCGCCGTAGCCAAGCATCATACGTACACACCTTAACAGGTTAACCGACCCAACATGTCCGGGTCGGTTTTTGTTTTTCTGGCACACCCGCCGATACGCAATGACCCGAACTATCCCATCGCGACCAACTTGAACGAGCTGTGATGGGTTTTTGTTTCATTCTTTATTGGCCGTTACGAAGAATCGTTAGCCGTAGCACTGATCACAAACGGAGGTGGATCATGGGACATCGAAACGCCGCCACAGAATCGACAACGGGACAGAACCTGATTGCGTTGATCGCCAAGCAACAAGACGCCGCTGCATTCCGAGAGCAGCACTGGGAGGGCACCTTTTCGGAGTATCTGGACGTCGTGGCCGGCAACCCCACCGTATGCCGCACGGCCTTCCAGCGGATCTACGACATGATTCTGTCTCATGGAACAGAACAGTACACGGAAAACCGCGAGCGCATCGTCCATTACCGGTTCTTTGAAGATCCGTTTGACGAGGGAAAGGATGCCGTTTTTGGGTTGGATCGCCCACTGATGAGCCTAGTAGATGCCTTCCACTCGGCTGCTCGCCGGTACGGGACGGAACGCCGTGTGCTGTTGCTCCACGGCCCGGTCGGTAGTTCCAAGAGCACGATCGTCCGGCTGCTCAAGAAGGGGCTAGAGGCTTACTCACGCACCGAGGAGGGAGCCCTCTACACGTTCGGGTGGCACACCGAAACGGAGAGCTTCGCCTGTCCGATGCACGAGGACCCCCTGCGACTCATTCCCGAAGAGTCACGAGCGCAGGTGCTGGGCGAGTTGAACGCCGGGCTCGGTGAGGAAGAATGGATCAACGTCGCCGGGGACCTCTGCCCGGCCTGCCGCTTCATGTATCGTACCCTCATGACGCAGTACGATGGCGACTGGGGCAAGGTCATGGAGCATGTGCGAGTCAAGAGGCTCATCCTTTCTGAAAAGGACCGCGTGGGCGTCGGCACGTTCCAGCCGAAGGACGAGAAGAACCAGGACTCGACCGAACTGACGGGGGACATCAACTATCGCAAGATCGCCGAATACGGTTCCGACTCGGACCCGCGCGCGTTCAACTTTGACGGGGAATTCAACATCGCCAACCGGGGGCTGATCGAGTTCATCGAGGTGCTGAAGCTGGATGTGGCGTTCCTCTACGACCTGCTCGGCGCATCGCAGGAGCATAAGATCAAGCCGAAGAAGTTCGCCCAAACCGACATTGACGAGGTGATCCTGGCCCACACGAACGAGCCGGAGTACCGCAAGTTGCAGAACAACGAGTACATGGAAGCGTTGCGTGATCGTACCGTGAAGATTGACATCCCCTACATCACCCGCTTGGGCGACGAGGTGCGCATTTATCAGAAGGACTTCCAGCAGGGTCGCATCGTGGGGAAACACATCGCCCCACACGTGCTGGAGATCGCGGCGATGTGGGCCGTGCTCACCCGCTTGGAGGAGCCGAAACATGCCGGCCTGTCGTTGATGCAGAAGCTAAAGCTGTACGACGGGAAGTCGTTGCGCGGGTTCACCGAAGACAGCGTGCGTGAATTGCGAGAAGAAGCCCGGCGCGAAGGGTTGGACGGCATTTCGCCACGGTACATTCAGGACAAAATATCCAACGCCCTGGTCAATTCCAACGGCCGCGGGGATAGTGAAACGGTTGATGCCCACTACCCTGACGGCTGTGTGAACCCGTTTATGGTCATGGCCGAACTGGAAGAGGGGCTGAAACACCATGCCCTGATCAGCAGCGAAGAGACCCGCCAGCAATACCGTGAGCTGCTGGCCGTGGTGAAGGAAGAGTATGAGGACGTGGTCAAAAATGAGGTGCAGCGAGCCATCACCGCAGACGAGGATGCCATCAAGCGGCTGTCCGCCAACTACATCGATAACGTCCGCGCCTACACCCAGCGCGAAAAGGTCCGCAACCGCTTCACCGGGCAGGACGAGGAACCGGATGAGCGCCTGATGCGTTCTGTTGAGGAGAAGATTGACATCCCGTCCAGCCGCAAGGACGATTTCCGGCGTGAACTGATGAATTACATCGCCGCTCTGGCGCTGGATGGCAAGAAGTTTGACTACACGTCGAACCCCCGGTTGCAGAAGGCGCTGGAACTGAAGCTGTTCGAGGATCAGAAAGACACCATCAAACTGACCAGCCTGGTCTCCAGTGTCGTGGATCAAGAAACACAGGAGAAGATTGACGTGGTCAAGGGGCGCATGAAGAACAACTACGGCTACTGTGAGGTCTGTTCTACCGACGTATTGAACTACGTGGCCAGTATCTTTGCCCGCGGCGACGCGAAGAGCAAGAAGTAGGTTTAGGTAAGAAATGATCAGCAAGATCGAGAGGGATACCCGGCGATTCAAAGAGATCGCTCGCGGCCAGGTTCGCAAGAATCTGCGGACCTACATTTCGCGCGGCGAACTGATCGGCCGGCGGGGAAAGAATCTGGTGAGCATTCCTATCCCGCAGGTGGAAATCCCGCGCTTCCGGTTCGGCCGGCGGCAGACCGGGGGCGTGGGGCAGGGCAACGGCGCGAAGGGCACGCCTATCGGACATGACGCGGACGCAGACGGGCAGGGCCAGGCTGGCGATCAGCCCGGTGATCACATCCTGGAGGTGGAGTTAACTCTGGAAGAACTGGCCCAAATCTTGGGCGAAGAATTGGAACTCCCGAAGATCGAGCCTCGGGGCAAGAAGAACATCATCAGCGAGAAGGACCGCTACAGCGGCATCCGCCGCACCGGCCCCGAGTCGCTGCGCCATTTCAAGCGCACGTATAAACAGGCGCTGCGGCGACAGGTGAGCAGCGGCCTCTACGACCCGGCGAATCCTGTGATCATGCCGATTCCAGACGACAAGCGCTACCGCTCGTGGAAGGAAGTGCAGCTTCCGGAGAGCAACGCCGCGATCATCTACATGATGGATGTTTCGGGCAGCATGGGAGACGAACAGAAGGAGATCGTTCGTACCGAAGCGTTTTGGATCGACACCTGGCTGCAATCCCAATACCAGAACATTGAGACGCGTTTCATCACCCATGACGCCGAGGCCCGCGAGGTGGACCGCCACACGTTCTTCCACACCCGTGAGAGTGGCGGCACCATGATCTCGTCGGCCTACACACTCTGCAACCAGATCGTGGAAGCGGAATACCCGCCGGACGAGTGGAATGTCTATCCTTTCCACTTCTCGGATGGCGATAACTGGGGCGGCGGCGATACGGAGAAGTGCCTGAAACTGTTGGACGAAGCGCTTTTGCCTCGCGTTAATCTGTTTTGTTATGGGCAGGTGGAAAGCTATTACGGTAGTGGCGAGTTCGTTCATGATCTGGAAAACCATTACGGACGGGAGCATGAAGCGGTGACCCTCTCCGAGATTGACGGCCGCGAGGGGATATACGACTCGATCAAGCAGTTTCTGGGCAAAGGACGGTAGGGCGACATGACACTGCCGAAAGATTTGGCCGATGAGCGGGATCGGATTCGGGATCAGGCACTTGATTATGGGCTCAGATTCTTCGAGGTGATCTACGAGGTCCTCGATTTCCACCAGATGAACGAGGTTGCCTCGTACATGGGCTTCCCGACCCGCTATCCCCACTGGCGCTTCGGTATGGAGTACGAGCGGATGCGCAAGAGCTATGCGTATGGGCTGCACCGCATCTACGAGATGGTAATCAACAACGATCCCTGCTATGCCTACCTGCTGGAGAGCAACTCGCCGGTGGACCAGAAGATCGTCATGGCTCACGTCTACGCCCACTCCGATTTCTTCAAGAACAACCTCTGGTTTGCGCATACGAACCGGAAAATGATGGATGAAGTGGCCAACCACGCCACGCGCGTGCGCCAGTTCATTGACCGCTTTGGCCTGGAGGAAGTTGAGGAGTTCATAGACACGTGTCTTTCTCTGGATAACTTGATTGACCTCCACGCATCGTACGTGAAACGTCCGTCAGCCGAGAACCAAAGAGCCGCCGCCGATCCGGATGATGAACCACAGCTGCCGGCCAGGCTGCCCAGCAAAGGGTACATGGACCGCTTCATCAACCCGCCGGAGGAGATGCGCAAGGAAGCTCGTCGTCTGGCGGAGGACGCCAAGTCGCGCAAACGGAAGTTCCCAGCCGAGCCACAAAAGGATGTGCTGCTATTCCTGCTCCATCACGCGCCGCTCGACTCCTGGCAGCAGGAGATCCTCTCCATCATCCGGGAGGAAGCCTACTACTTCGCACCGCAGGGCATGACAAAGATCATGAACGAAGGGTGGGCAAGCTACTGGCACACGAAGATCATGACGCAATCGGGCGTGATGGAGCCAACGGAGGTCGTCGATTACGCCGATCACCATTCGGGAACTGTGGCCATGAGCCAACAACGCATCAATCCATACAAGATCGGCATGGAGTTGTTCCGGGATGTCGAATACCGGTGGAACACCGGCCGGTTTGGCAAGGAGTACGAGGAGTGTGATGGCCGCGAGACCAAGGCGCGCTGGGATAAACAGCTCGGCCTGGGCCGGGAGAAGATATTCGATGTCCGGCGTATCTACAATGACGTTGGGTTCATAGACACCTTCTTCACCGAGGACTTCTGTCAGCGTCACAAGCTGTTCACGTACACGTTCAACGAACGCACCGGCCAGTATGAAATCGAATCACGTGCCTTTCAGGCGATCAAACAGAAACTCTTGTTCTCGCTTACGAACAGGGGCCAGCCCTACATCGAAGTCACGGATGCGAACTTCCGAAATCGTGGCGAACTCTATCTGACACACCGGCACGAGGGTGTTGACCTGCAAACGAACTACAGCCGAGACACGTTGGCGAATCTGTATCGCCTTTGGACCCGCCCCGTGCACGTGGATACGTTGATCGAAGGCTCTCGCCGCCTGCTTTCCTATAATGGCCGCGACCATGCCTCACGGAAGATAGGTTAGGCTTTTCCAGAGAAATAACTCTTCCAGAAAGGTATCACGAATACTGTTAGAATTCGCTAAATGTCTTCCAACGAG